>NZ_JBJIAK010000016.1:0-114550 GCF_045310915.1 Mycobacterium sp. SMC-17
ATAACTGGCAATCCAGGTGGTCCCATCACCCTGGCAAAAATCAGGTCACACTGGTCCCATCCTCATGGCAGGCGACACCCGGATCGTCGAATCCACCAGCGGCACACTCGGACTCGGCCTCGCCCTGGCCGGCACCGTGTACGGGCACCCGGTCACGCTGGTGACCGATCCGGGCATGGAACCGATGATGCTGCGCATGCTGGCCGCATATGGCGCCGACATCGACCTGGTCACCGAGCCGCACCCGACCGGCGGCTGGCAGCAGGCCCGGCGCGACCGGGTTGCCCAGATCCTGGCCGGCGACCCCACCGCCTGGTACCCCGACCAGTACAACAACCCCGACAACGTCGACGCGTACCGCGACCTCGCGCTCGAATTGCAGTCGCAGCTGGGCACCGTCGACGTCCTGGTGTGCTCGGTCGGCACCGGCGGGCATTCGGCCGGGGTGGCAAAAGTGTTGCGCGAGTTCAATCCAGGCTTGAAGCTGATCGGCGTCGACACCATCGGGTCGACGATCTTCGGCCAGCCCGCGCAGAGCCGGCTGATGCGCGGCCTGGGGTCGAGCATCTATCCGGACAACGTCGACTACGACGCGTTCTCCGAAGTGCACTGGGTGGCACCCGCCGAAGCCGTGTGGGCGTGCCGGGCGCTGGCCTCGACCAGCTACGCCAGCAGCGGCTGGAGCGGCGGCGCGGTGGCACTGGTCGCCGGTTGGGCGGCGCGCCACCACGACGCGGACGCCACCATCGCCGCCATCTTTCCCGATGGGCCGCAACGGTATTTCGACACCGTCTACAACGACGACTACTGCCGCCAGCACGGCCTGCTCGGCATCGAGCCGCCCGCCGAGCCCGCGGCGATCGCCGACCACACCGAGCGCGTGGTGGATTCCTGGACCCGGTGCACCACGGTGCGTAGGCCCGACGCGGCGGCACTGTGATGCAGGTGCTCACCCAGTTCCGCAGCTTCGGCTGGCCCAGCCGGGTGCTGATGCTCAACCAGTTCGGCATCAATCTCGGCTTCTACATGCTGATGCCGTATCTGGCCGGGTACCTGGCCGGCCCGCTCGGCCTGGCCGGCTGGGCCGTCGGGCTGGTGCTCGGGGTACGGAACTTCTCGCAGCAGGGCATGTTCATCGTCGGCGGGACGCTGGCCGACCGGCTGGGCTACAAGCCGCTGATCGTGGCGGGCTGCCTGTTGCGGACAGCCGCATTCGGCTTGCTGGCGGTGGCACAGTCCCTCCCGGTGCTGCTGATCGCCTCGGCGGCAACCGGTTTCGCGGGGGCACTGTTCAACCCGGCGGTGCGGGCCTACCTGGCCGCGGACTCCGGCGACCGGCGGGTGGCGGCGTTCACGGTGTTCAACGTCTTCTATCAGGGCGGCATCCTCGCCGGCCCGCTGGTGGGCCTGGCCCTGATGGCGCTGGACTTCCGGGTGACGGCGGGCATGGCGGCCGTGGTGTTCGCGGTGCTGACCATCGCGCAGCTGTTCGCACTGCCGAAGGACCACGCCGATCACGCTGTCGCCGAACGGGTCTCGGTCCTGCACGACTGGCGCACCGTGCTGGCCAACCGCCCCTTCCTGTTGTTCGCGGCGTCGATGGTGGGCACCTACGTGGTGACGTTCCAGGTGTACCTGGCGTTGCCGCTGCACGCCGCCGTGCTGTCGCCGCACACCGAATCGGCCATCGTTGCGGCAGTTTTCGCGGTGTCGGGGCTGGTGGCCATCGGCGGCCAGATCCGCATCACGGCCTGGTTCACGGCACGCTACGGCCGCGTCCAGTCGCTGACCATCGGCGTGCTGGTGCTCGCGGCGGCGTTCGTCCCGCTGATCGTGGTGCCCGATGACCGGTGGGGTCTGCCGGCCGCGGTGGCGGCGCTGTTGCTGACGGCCGTGCTGCTGGCCGTCGGCTCGGCCGCGGTCTATCCGTTCGAGATGGACACCGTGGTGTCCCTGGCCGGCGAGCGGCTGGTGGCGACGTACTACGGCTTCTACAACACCATCGTCGGGATCGGCATTCTGGTGGGCAATCTCGCCACAGGTGCCCTGATGGAGACTGCGCGTCATGCCGGCCGGCCCGAGCTGATCTGGCTGTCGCTCACGGTGATCAGCCTGCTGGTCGCCCTGGCGCTGTACCGGAGCCGTCGACTGGAGCCACAGCCGGTCGCCTGATCAAACACAAATGCCCCCGCAGTGCGGGGGCATTTGTGTTGCGCGGAAAGACTAGACCGAAGCCTTCAGGTCGTCGACCTTGTCCAGCTGCTCCCACGGCAGTTCGATGTCGGTGCGGCCGAAGTGGCCGTAGGCGGCGGTCGGCGCGTAGATCGGGCGCAGCAGGTCCAGGTCGCGGATGATCGCGCCGGGACGCAGGTCGAAGACCGAGGTGATGGCCTTCTCGATGCGGGCCGGGTCGAAGTGCTCGGTGCCGAAGGTCTCGACGAACAGGCCCACCGGGGCGGCCTTGCCGATGGCGTAGGCGACCTGGACCTCGACGCGGTCGGCCAGGCCGGCGGCAACGACGTTCTTGGCCACCCAGCGCATCGCGTACGCCGCGCTGCGGTCCACCTTTGACGGGTCCTTGCCCGAGAAGGCGCCGCCGCCGTGGCGGGCCCAGCCGCCGTAGGTGTCGACGATGATCTTGCGGCCGGTCAGACCGGCGTCACCCATCGGGCCGCCGACGACGAAGTTGCCGGTCGGGTTGACCAGCAGCCGGAAGTCGGAGGTGTCCATGGTGTCGTGGGCCAGGTCGGCCAGCACGGTCTCGACGACGTGGCGGCGGATGTCCGGCGCCAGGGTCTTGTCCAGGTCGACGCCCTCGGCGTGCTGCGTCGACAGCACCACGGTGTCCAGGCGGACCGGGACGTTGTCGCGGTACTCGATGGTGACCTGGGTCTTGCCGTCGGGCCGCAGGTAGTCGACCGTCTCGTTCTTGCGGACCTCGGTGAGGCGCCGCGACAGCCGGTGCGCCAGCGCGATGGGCAGCGGCATCAGCTCGGGGGTGTCGTTGATGGCGTAGCCGAACATCAGGCCCTGGTCGCCGGCGCCCTGGGCGTCCAGCGGGTCGCCGGCACCCTCGACGCGCGCCTCGTGGGCGGTGTCGACGCCCGCGGCGATGTCCGGGGACTGCGCGCCGATGCCGATGTTCACACCACAGGTGGCGTAGTCGAAGCCCTTGTCGGAGTGGTCGTAACCGATCTGGCGGATCCGGTCCCGGACGATCAGCGGGATGTCGGCAAACGCCTCCTTGGCGCTGGTGGTCACCTCGCCCACGACGTGCACCTGACCCGTGGTCACCAGGGTCTCCACCGCAACCCGCGACTTGGGATCCTGCGCGAGCAGCGCGTCCAGCACCGAATCGCTGATGGCGTCGCAGATCTTGTCCGGATGTCCTTCGGTCACTGACTCGCTGGTAAACAGCCGACCTTCACTCACGTCGCAAATCCCTTCCAAAACTTTAGTCCGCGCATAATATCCACGCCCGGCCAACAACTGTCGTGTACCCCTGCACAGCAAACCCGTCCCGCGGTGCGGTCAGGCGATGTTCATTCGTCCTTGCCGCGCAGGAAAGCCGTGATCGCATCGGCGATGCGACTGGCCATCAAGGTCTTGGACCCGTGCTCCAGCGCCGACTCGGCTCCGTCCGCCGCCAGCAACCAACCGTCGTTGACGTCGACCTCGAAGGCCCTGCCGTTCCCCACCGCGTTGACAACCAGCAGGTCACAGCCCTTGCGCTGCAGCTTCGCCCGGGCGTGGAACAGCACGTCGCCGTTGGCATCGCCGGTCTCGGCGGCGAATCCGACGATGGCGCGCAGGTTCGGCAGCTGACCGTCGGTGCGGGCGCGCACCGCGCCGGCGAGGATGTCGTCGGTCCGGGTCAGTTCGATGACGGGGGCGCCGTCGGTTTCGCCGGGGCCGTGCGTCTTTTTGATCTTGGTGGTCGCTACCTCGGTGGGACGGAAGTCCGCGACCGCGGCGGCCATCACGAGGACGTGCGCGTCGGACACGTACTTGAACACCGCGTCCCGCAGCTGGGCTGCCGAGCTGATGTGCACGACGTCGACGCCCGCCGGGTCGGCCAGGCCGACGGTGTTGCCGGCGATCAGGGTGACCTCGGCGCCGCGCTGGGCCATCACGCGTGCGACGGCGTAGCCCTGCTTGCCGGAGCTGCGGTTGCCGATGAAGCGCACCGGATCGATGGCCTCGCGGGTTCCGCCCGCGGTGACGACGACCTTGACGCCGGCCAGGTCGCGGGGCAGCGCGTCGCCGCGCTCCAGGAGCAGCTGGGCGAACGTGGTGATTTCTTCGGCCTCAGGCAGCCGTCCGGCACCGCTGTCGGCGCCGGTGAGACGCCCTGAGGCCGGGTCCAGCACGACGACGCCCCGACGCCGCAATGTCGCGACGTTGTCGACGGTGGCCGGGTGCATCCACATCTCGGTGTGCATCGCCGGGGCGAACAGCACCGGACAGCGCGCGGTGAGCAGCGTGGCCGTGAGCAGATCGTCGCCGCGCCCCGCCACCGCGCGCGCCATCAGGTCAGCGGTCGCCGGTGCGACCACGACCAGGTCGGCCTGCTGGCCGAACCGGACGTGCGGCACCTCGGAGACGTCCTCGAACACTCCCGTGTGCACGGGATTGCCGGACAGTGCTTCAAACGTGGCGGCGCCGACGAACTTGAGCGCCGACTCGGTCGGCACGACACGGACCGAATGCCCGGCCTCGCTCAGCTGACGAACCAGGGTGCACGCCTTGTAGGCGGCGATACCTCCGGCGACTCCGACGACGATGCGTTTGCGGTCGGCCATGTCCGGCGCCTACGCGGCCTTACTCGCCCTCGGTGTGCTCGAGCAGGTCGCCGTGGATCTCGCGCATGGCGATCGACAGCGGCTTCTCCTGCAGGCCCGGCTCGACCAGCGGGCCGACGTACTCGAGGATGCCGTCACCGAGCTGGTTGTAGTAGTCGTTGATCTGGCGCGCCCGCTTCGCGGCGTAGATGACCAGCGCGTACTTGCTCGACACCCGATCCAGCAGCTCGTCGATCGGCGGGTTGGTGATACCCAGCGGCGTGTCGTAGGCGATGGCGGCGTCGGAGTCGATGCTCTCGACAGTGGTGCTCACGAAGGATTCTCCCGGCGTTCGGTGTGAAGATTGGTGTCGCTATCAGCGATATCTGTGCGGTAAGGCGCAGACCGCTCAGCGGCCCACCAGCAAGGATACCAATTCTGCACAGGCGGATTCCAACTGACTGTTCACAACAGTCACATCGAAACTGTCCTGAGCGGCCAGTTCGGCCCGCGCGGTATCCAGGCGACGGGCCTGCACCTCGGCACTCTCGGTGCCGCGGCCGATGAGCCGGCTCTCCAGCGCCTCCCAACTGGGTGGCGCGAGGAACACCGTCAGCACCTCGGGCATGGCTTCTTTGACGGCCCGGGCACCGGCCAGATCGACCTCGATGAGGACGGGCCGACCTGCGGCGATGGCTTCCCGGACCGGACGGGCGGGGGTGCCGGAGCGCTGCAGTCCCCCGTGGATTTCGGCCCATTCGAGCAGCTCGCCGTCATCGATGAGGCGCTGGAACTCGTCGGCCGAGACGAATGTGTAGTCGACACCGTCGACCTCGCCCCGACGCGGTGCACGCGTCGTGGCGGAGACACTGAAATGCAGGTCGGGCACCCGCTCACGCAGGCAGCGCACGACCGTGGATTTGCCCACGGCAGAGGGGCCGGACAGCACAACAACACGGTTCATCGCCGTCCGGCCCCTACTGCTCGTCAGTCTTGCGTCAGATCAGGAAAAGTCGAACTTTTCCAGCAGGGCCTTGCGCTGACGGTCGCCCAGGCCGCGCAGACGGCGTGTCGGAGCGATCTCCAGCTCGGTCATGATCTCCTGAGCCTTGACCTTGCCGACCTTGGGCAGAGCTTCCAGCAGAGCGGAAACCTTCATCTTGCCGAGGACCTCGTCGGTCTCGGCGTCCGTCAGGACCTGCTTGAGGTTGGTGCCGCCGCGCTTGAGCCGGTCTTTCAACTCGGCACGTGCTCGACGTGCGGCAGCAGCCTTCTCCAACGCTGCCGCGCGCTGTTCGTCGGTCAACTGGGGAAGGGCCACGGGGTTCCTCCGATTCTCCGTCAAATAATTTCTGTCACGGCTGGGGTGAACCAGCCAGCGACGACGACCGTACCCACGCTTCCCGACAAGCGCTAACCCCACCCCCCGGGTAACGAAGCTAAAACCCCAGCGTGTAGTGCGAACGGCGGCTCCGGGTGGCCGCGAAGTGCAAGCTCGGCAAGACCCGTTTCGGGGCATCTTCGCCACAGATCTGCCTGCGTATCAAGGGTTTTGAGCACTCAGTGGGATGACCGCCGCGCGGCCGGTACCGCGCCCGGCCGATTTTCGGGCCGCCATCCGGGGTTTGTCAGGAAAATTTTCGCAGGTCACGGCGTGTCGGGCGTGTCGGTGGCGGGCCGAACCGGTCGGTGCACCGCCCGCGCGCCCGGAGGCCGATTTGGGCGGTTGAACCGCCCAAATCGAGGGCTTTTTGCCGGTTGGACGGCCGCTTCAGCACCCTCCGGCGCGGCCGGTGAAACACGGATGAGCGCCACCACGCAACCTCCGCAAACTCAGGCGCGGCGCGGACAACCGACTCGACCGGCCCGCCACACAACGCCCCGACGGTCGGTTTGCGACGAAACCGTTTCCCGCCCAACGTCTTCCCAGATGGACGCCTTCCCCACAGCCAACGATCAGCGCCGGGTGACCGAACCGTTGCGGCATACACAGCACACACCTAACGACGCCAAAGTGAGCGCACATTAGGCGGTCCTAACTTCAATGGCGAACCCATCACGAGGAGGACTGAGCAACGATGAACCTCAAACGAGCGTTGACCGCATCCACCCTGGCAGCCGGCATCGGCGTCGCCGGGCTGTTCGGCGTCGGCCTGGCCGGCGCGAACGCCGACCCGGGCTGCCCGCCGAACGCGCCGTGCGGCCAGCACGACAACCGCGGACCGGGTGACAACCGGGGCCCGGGTGACAACCGTGGCCCGGCGGCGCCGGTCGGCCGTGACGACAACTGGCACGACAACCAGGGCCGCGACTGGCAGCACCGCGGCATCGACGACGCCCGCTTCGACCACCAGCCGTTCGACTACAACGGCCAGTGGGTGAACCCGGTGTGGGACAACGGCCACAACGCGTGGGGCTTCTGGCTCGGCCCGATCTGGATTCCGCTGTGATCGCCACCCGCTGATCGTGCCCACCACGAGACGGCCCGCCACGTCCCGTGGTGGGCCGTCTCGTCGTCTTCCAGGCAGCGCGCGAAACCGGCTCCCACGCACGCACAGCAAACACCTAAGTACAGCTAATTGCACGCCCATCGAACCGCCATAGCGTCAGCGGTATGAAGATCAAGCAGGCAGTTACCGCATCCACCCTGGCAGCCGGCATCGGCGCCGCCGGACTGTTCGGCATCGGGCTGGCGACAGCGAGTGCCGACCCGTGGTGCGGGCCGGGCGCACCATGCTGGGGCCACGATGACCACCGCGACGACCGTGGCGGCTGGCAGCGCGGCGTCGACTGGCACCAGGACCGGGACGGCTGGCGCGACGATCGCGGCCGGGACTGGCGTGGCCGCGGCATCGATGACGGCCGGTTCGACCACCAGCCGTTCAGCTACAACGGTCAATGGGTGAACCCGGTGTTCGAGCCGCGATTCAGTGCGTGGGGCTTCTGGCTCGGCCCGATCTGGATTCCGCTGTGACCTGAGGTGCACGGCCGGTACGTTCATGCCGATGGCTGTCGCGTACCGGTTCCTGTGCGTCCTGATCCTGATGTTCGCCACCCTGACGGCGAACATCGCGGCGCCGGCATGGGCCTGCGGTTGCGGTGCCTACATTCCGGACCGCGCCGGCGCCGCCGTCGTCGACGAGCGGGCCCTGATCGCCTGGGATGGCAGCACCGAGGACATCCTGATGTCGTTCGGGGTGCGCGGCGCCTCGGATCGGGCCGCGTGGGTGATGCCCGTGCCGACGGCCGCGCGTGTCACGTTGGGCGATGCGGGAGTGTTCACCGAGCTGGCGCGTATCACCGCGCCGCGGACCGAATACCGGGACAGCTGGTGGCCCACCTTCGACTGGCTCACCGGGGGTTCACGGGGCGCGCTCGAGAGCGCGGGTGCGCGTCCCGGCAGCGTCAGCGTGCTGGGCAATCAGCGGATCGGCCCGTTCGACGTCACGCGCCTGGCCGGCGACGACCCCGCGGCCCTGGCCGGGTGGCTGACAGCCAAGGGCTTCCCTCACCCCGACGGCCTCGATGCCAACCTGGCCCCGTACGTCGCGGACCGCTGGGAGATCGTCGCGGTCCAGCTCGCCCCCGATGCCGCCGGCGCGACATTGTCGGGGAACTTGCAGCCCCTGCGGCTGTCGTTCGCCTCGGACACCGCCGTCTACCCGATGCGGCTGTCCCGGTCGGCGACGGCGCCGCAGCGGGTCGATCTGTACGTGCTGGCCGACCACCGGATGGATCCCCGCGCGGTGCCCGTGCCCGGCAACGCGCCGACGCTGCAGTACGCCGGACGCGTCGACACACCGGCGCTCGCCGAGTATCGGGGTCGCTATCTGACCAGGTGGACCGACTACCTCGATGAGCCGAAGCGCATCGACGGCGACTACACGTTCACGCGTGCGACGACCGATGCCGACTACGCACAGGTCATCTACCGGACCCGCAACCACGGCGACGTCACGGGCATGGCGCTGATCGCCGCCGCACTCGGCGCCGCGGCGCTGGTCGCGGTGCTCTGGTGGCGCCGCCGGCGTCAGGCCAGATAGGCCACAGCGTCGCGGAGCTTCTCCCCCGCGGCCCGCACGGCCGCGACGTCCGGCCCGGCCCGCAGCACCTCACGCGACACCGCCGGGAGCAGGGTTCCCGGCTGAGCGCCGCCGAGACCGGCCAGCGCGTCCGGGCGACCGCCCTGCGCGCCGACGCCGGGCATCAGCACCGGTCCGCCGAGCTGCGACAGATCGGGGACCTCGGACAGCGTGGCGCCGACGACGACACCGACCGAGCCGTCGCCCGCGGCATTCACCGCGGCGACGTCGTCGACGATCGTCTGCGCCACGGTGCGCTCGCCCGCCACCGCGCGCTGCACCGACGCACCCTCCGGATTGGACGTGGCGGCCAGCACGAACACCCCGCGGCCGTGGGCGGCCGCGACATCGAGCAGCGGCTGCAGCGAGCCGAAGCCGAGGTACGGCGACGCCGTCACCGCGTCGGCAGCCAGCGGCGAATCGCCTGCCCACGCCTGCGCGTAGGCGGCCATGGTCGAGCCGATGTCACCGCGCTTGGCGTCGGCCAGTACCAGGACACCGGCCTCCCGCAGCCGGGCGATGGTCCGTTCCAGCACGACGAAGCCCGCCGAACCGTAGGCCTCGAAGAACGCGACCTGCGGCTTGACGATCGCGAAGCCCGCGAACGCCTCGACGCAGATGTCACTGAACGCCGCGACACCGTCGGCCGACACCGGCAGACCCCAGGCGCTCAGGAGCTCGGGGTGCGGGTCGATGCCCAGGCACAGCGGACCCCGCTGTGCCATGGCGGCCCGCAACCGCGAGCCGAAGCTCACTTCGCGCCCAACTGGCTGTGCAGCTCCTGCAGCGACCGCACGCCGATGTCCCCGCGGATACCGGCCTCGATGCCCTGCACCGCGGCCGACGCGCCCTGCACCGTCGTCACACACGGGATGCTGGCCGACACCGCGGCCGAGCGAATCTCGTAGCCGTCGATGCGCGGACCCGAGTTGCCGTACGGCGTGTTGATCACCATGTCGACCTCGCCGGCCTTGATGGCGTCGACCGCCGACATCGCCGGACGGTCCGGGCTGGGCTCTTCGAAGTTCTTGCGCACAACCTCGCACGGAATGCCGTTGCGGCGCAGCATCTCCGCGGTGCCCTCGGTGGCCAGCACCCGGAAGCCGAGGTCGGCCAGACGCTTGACCGGGAACACCAGCGAGCGCTTGTCGCGGTTGGCCACCGACACGAACACCGTGCCGCCCGAAGGCAGCGAGCCGTAGGCTGCGGTCTGGCTCTTGGCGAACGCGGTACCGAAATCGCTGTCGATACCCATGACCTCGCCGGTCGACTTCATCTCCGGCCCGAGCAGCGAATCCACCTGCGAGCCATCGGCTTTGCGGAACCGGTGGAACGGCAGGACGGCTTCCTTCACCGCGATCGGCGCGTTGGGCGCGACGCTGGCGCCGTCGCCCTCGGCGGCCAGGATGCCCTCGGCCCGCAGCTCGGCGATGGTGGCGCCCAGCATGACCCGGGCGCAGGCCTTGGCCAGCGGCACCGCGGTGGCCTTCGACACGAAGGGCACCGTGCGGCTGGCGCGCGGGTTGGCCTCCAGGACGTAGAGCACGTCGTCCTTGAGCGCGTACTGCACGTTCAGCAGACCGACCACGCCGATGCCGTGGGCGATGGCCTCGGTGGCCTTGCGCACGGCCGCGATGTCGGTGCGGCCCAACGTGACCGGCGGCAGCGCACAGGCCGAGTCGCCGGAGTGGATGCCGGCTTCCTCGATGTGCTCCATCACGCCGCCGATGTAGACCTCGGTGCCGTCGCACAGCGCGTCGACGTCGATCTCGATGGCGTCTTCCAGGAACCGGTCGACCAGCACGGGGTGCTCGGGCGAGAGTTCGGTGGCCCGCTCGATGTAGCCCTGCAGGGTCTGCTCGTCGTAGACGATCTCCATGCCGCGGCCGCCCAGCACGTACGACGGGCGCACCAGCACCGGGTAGCCGATGTCGGAGGCGATCCGGCGGGCCTGCTCGAAACTCGTTGCGGTGCCGAAGCGCGGAGCCGGCAACCCGGCCGCGCGCAGCACCTCACCGAACTCGCCGCGGTCCTCGGCCAGGTCGATGGCCTTGGGGCTGGTGCCGACGACGGGCACCCCGGCCTTCTCCAGCCGGTCGGCCAGGCCCAGCGGGGTCTGGCCACCGAGCTGCACGATCACGCCGACCACACCCGGGCCACCGGCGCCGGAGGCCTGCTCGGCGTGGTAGACCTCGAGCACATCCTCGAAGGTGAGCGGCTCGAAGTACAGCCGGTCCGCGGTGTCGTAGTCGGTCGAGACCGTCTCCGGGTTGCAGTTCACCATGACGGTCTCGAAACCGGCCTGGCTCAACGTGGTTGCCGCGTGCACGCAGCTGTAGTCGAACTCGATGCCCTGCCCGATGCGGTTGGGGCCCGAGCCCAGGATCAGCACCTTGGGCTTCTCGGTCTGCGGCGCCACCTCCGTCTCGGCCGCCGGGTCCAGCTCGTAGCTGCTGTAGTGGTACGGCGTCTTGGCGTCGAACTCGGCCGCGCAGGTGTCGACGGTCTTGTACACCGGCCGGATGCCGAGCCGCTCACGCAGCGCGCGCACACCGGCCTCGCCCGCCAATTCCGGTCGCAGCGCGGCGATCTGGCGGTCGGACAGGCCGCTGTGCTTGGCGCGGCGCAGCAGACGCTCGTTGAGCACGGGCGCGTCGACGAGTTCGCCGCGCAGCGCCACCAGGGTGGCGATCTGGTCGACGAACCACGGGTCCACACCCGAGGCCTCGGCGACGACCTCGACCGAACCACCAAGGCGCAGCGCCTGTTCGATGTCGTACAGCCGGCCGTCGGTCGCGGTGCGCAGTCCGGTGAGCAGTTCGTCGAGCGTCTTGTCGGGATCGGTTCCGGTCCAGAACCCGGCGCGCTTGGTCTCCAGCGACCGCATCACCTTGCCGAGCGCCTCGATGAAGTTGCGGCCCAAGGACATCGCCTCGCCCACCGACTTCATGGTGGTGGTCAGCGTCTGGTCGGCGCCGGGGAACTTCTCGAAGGCGAACCGCGGTGCCTTGACGACGACGTAGTCCAGGGTCGGCTCGAAACAGGCCGGGGTTTCCTTGGTGATGTCGTTGACGATCTCATCCAGCGTGTAGCCGATGGCCAGCTTCGCGGCGATCTTGGCGATCGGGAAACCCGTTGCCTTGGAAGCCAATGCGCTCGAGCGCGATACACGCGGGTTCATCTCGATGACGATGAGGCGGCCGTCGGCCGGGTTGATGGCGAACTGGATGTTGCAGCCACCGGTGTCGACGCCGACCTCGCGCAGGATCGCGATGCCGAGGTCACGCATGATCTGGTACTCGCGGTCGGTCAGGGTCATGGCCGGCGCGACGGTCACCGAGTCACCGGTGTGCACGCCCATCGGATCGAAGTTCTCGATCGAGCAGACGATCACGACGTTGTCGTGGTGATCGCGCATCAGCTCGAGCTCGTATTCCTTCCAGCCGTAGATCGATTCCTCGATCAGCACATTGGCGGAAGGCGATGCGGCCAGGCCGTCGCCGGCCATCCGCTCGACGTCCTCGTTGGTGTAGGCCATCCCCGAACCCAGGCCGCCCATGGTGAAGGACGGCCGGACCACGACCGGCAGGCCGAGGTCGGCGACGGTCTCGCGGACCTCGTCCATGGTGAAACAGACGCGGCTGCGGGCGGATTCGCCACCGACCTTGGCGACGATGTCCTTGAACTTCTGCCGGTCCTCGCCGCGCTGGATGGCATCGAAGTCCGCGCCGATCATCTCGACGCCGTACTTCTCGAGGACGCCGTTCTCGTGCAACGCGACCGCGGTGTTGAGCGCGGTCTGCCCGCCGAGGGTGGCGAGCACCGCGTCGATCTTGTTTCCACGCTCAGCCTGCTGCGCAAAAATCTTCTCGACGAATGCCGGGGTGATGGGCTCGACGTAGGTGTTGTCGGCGTACTCCGGGTCGGTCATGATCGTCGCCGGGTTGGAGTTGATCAGGCTGACCTGCAGTCCTTCGGCGCGCAGCACGCGACAGGCCTGGGTGCCCGAGTAGTCGAACTCGCAGGCCTGGCCGATGACGATCGGGCCGGACCCGATCACCAGGACGTGGTTGAGGTCTGAGCGGCGTGGCATTACTTCTCCCCTGCCATGAGATCGGCGAACTTGTCGAACAGGTACTCGGCATCGTGCGGACCGGCCGCTGCCTCCGGGTGGTACTGCACCGAGAAGGCGCGCCCGTCGAGCAGCGAAACACCTTCCACCACACCGTCGTTGGCGCAGGTGTGACTGACCACGGCGCGGCCGAACGGGGTGTCGAACTCTTCCCCGGCCTCGCCTTCCAGCGCGAAGCCGTGGTTCTGCGCGGTGATCGCGATGCGTCCGGTGGCCTGCTCCACCACCGGGATGTTGATACCGCGGTGGCCGAAGGTCATCTTGTAGGTCGAGCGACCGAGCGCACGGCCCAGAATCTGGTTGCCGAAGCAGATGCCGAACAACGGGATTCCGGCCGAGAGCACCTGCTGGGTGAACTCGACCATGTGGTCGGCGGTGGCCGGGTCACCCGGGCCGTTGGACAGGAACACCCCGTCGACCTTGAGGGCGGCGACCTCGTCGAACGTCACCGACGACGGCAGCACGTGGCTGCGGATGCCGCGGGCCGCGAAGTTGCGCGGGGTGTTGGTCTTGATCCCGAGGTCGATGGCCGCGATCGAGAAGCGCTCCGCACCAACGGGTTCGACGACGTAGCGGTCGCCAGTACTGACCTCGCCGGCCAGGTCGGCACCCAGCATCGACGGCTGGTTGCGGACGCGGTCCACCAGGGTGTCGATGTCGGCCAGGGCCGGGCCGGAGAAGACACCGGCCTTCATCGACCCGAAGTTGCGCAGGTGCCGCACGATGGCGCGGGTGTCGACGCCCGCCACACCGACGATGCCCTGGCGCACCAGTTCGTCGTCGAGGGTGCCGGTGGCGCGCCAGTTGGACGCCCGCGGCGACGGGTCGCGGACGACGTAGCCGGCGACCCAGATCTTGTCGTCGCGGCTCTCGTTGTCCTCGCCGTTCCAGCCGGTGTTGCCGATCTGCGGCGCGGTGGCCACCACGATCTGCCGGTGGTAGCTCGGGTCGGTCAGCGTCTCCTGGTAGCCGGACATGCCGGTGGAGAACACCGCCTCACCCAACGTCTGGCCCACGGCGCCGAACGGTGTCCCGGTGAACACCCGGCCGTCCTCCAGCACGAGAAGCGCGGACTGATCACGCGGTGTCTGTCCTTGGGGCACTTTACTGTCCTCCCTCAACCCATTTGGCCAGTTCGCGACGGTCGTCGCTGCGGAATCCGGTATCGATTTCGGTACCCGACGGCAGCCGCCACCGGATGGCGAGAATCCCGTCGTACGTGAGCACCTTGCCGGCGATGGCCCGCTCGGTGCGGATCGCTGTGATGGATTCGTCGGGAATCCAGATCGGGCTGCCGCCCGTGAGCTGCAGCATGATGCCCTCGGGGTAGCGCGTCAGCACAGCCTTGCTGCGAAACCCGAGTGAGCCCACCGCAATTCGGTCCTGCCAGCTCGGCGCGAAGGTGCTGCCGATGTACATGCCCTTGGTGGCCGGCACGATCGCCGGTCCCACGGTGTCGGGCAGCGCGGGCAGCAGGCCAACGGCGCCGGCCTGCCGCTGCACCCGGTGCACCCAGCCCTTGAGCATCTGCCGGATCGCGAAGCCCAGCAGCACCACCACGACGGCGGCCAGCACCAGGTAGGTGATCAGAGTCCCTGTATTCACGCCGGACTGACCCCATCCCGCGCGGTCACCTTGCCGCGCAGCATCGTCAGCGTGACGGTGGCGGGCAGCGTCATCGACTCGTACGGCGTGTTGTCCGAGCGGCTGGCCAGGCCGGTGCCCTGCACCGTCCAGGTCGCGTCGGGGTCCACCACGGTCAGGTTGGCGGGTTCGCCGACCGCCAGCGGGCGACCCTGGTCGGGCAGGCCGACGATGGCGGCCGGGGCCTCGCTCATCACGCGGGCGACGTCGCGCCAGCTGAGCAGTCCGGGCGCCACCATGGTCTCGACCACCACCGACAGCGCGGTCTGCAGGCCGAGCATGCCGGGACGGGCGTGGGCGAACTCGCACATCTTCTCGTGCTCCGCATGCGGCGCGTGATCGGTTGCGACGCAGTCGATCACGCCATCGACCAGCGCCTGCCGCAGCGCCTCGGCGTCACTGGCCTCGCGCAGCGGCGGGTTGACGCGGTTACGGCCGTCGTAGTCCGCGAGCCGGCTGTCGTCGAGCAGCAGGTGGTGCGGGGTGACCTCGGCGGTGATCGAAATACCCTGCGCCTTGGCCCATTTGATCAGCTCGACGGTGCCCGCGGTGGAGGCGTGGCAGATGTGCACCCGGGCACCGGCATCGCGGGCCAGGATCGCGTCGCGGGCCACGATGGACTCCTCGGCCGAGCGCGGCCAGCCGGCCAGTCCCAGCCGGGCGGCGTTCGGGCCCTCGTGGGCGACGGCGCCCACGGTCAGGCGCGGCTCCTCGGCGTGCTGCGCGATCAGAACCCCAAGTCCCGCAGCGTATTCCAATGCCCGGCGCATCACCAGCGGGTCATCGACGCAGATGCCGTCGTCGGAGAACATCCGGACCTGCCCGGCACCGGCGGCCATGAGGCCCATCTCGGTGAGCTGCTTGCCCTCGAGCCCGACGGTGACGGCGCCGACCGGGTGCACGTCGACCAGGCCGACCTGCTGTCCCCGGTGCCAGACGTGGTCGGTGACCACGACGGTGTCGGCGACCGGATCGGTGTTGGCCATGGCGAACACCGCGGTGTAACCGCCGAGTGCGGCTGCCGCCGAACCGGTTTCGATGTCCTCGGCGTACTCGCGGCCGGGCTCGCGCAGGTGGGTGTGCAGGTCGACGAAGCCGGGCAGCATGATCTGGCCGGCGGCGTCGATGACCTCGTCAGCGGTCAGGCCGGTACCGATCTCGGCAATCTGGCCGTCCGCGATCAACACGTCGACCGGATCACCCTCGCCGTACAGCCGGACCCCGCGAATCAAAACCGTCATGAGATCACCCCCACCCCTTCAGGCCCAGCACCCACGAGAAGCTGGAACAGCACTGCCATGCGAACATGCACCCCATTCGAAACCTGTTGCAGTACAGCTGATTGCGAAGAGTCGGCGACCGAAGAGGCGATCTCCATGCCGCGCAGCATCGGACCGGGGTGCAGCACCACCGTGTCCTCGCTCAACCCGGCCAGGCGCTTCTCGGACAGCCCGTAGCGCACCGAGTACTCGCGCGCCGACGGGAAGAACGCGCCGTTCATCCGCTCGGCCTGCACCCGCAGCATCAGGACCGCGTCGGCGGCCGGCAGTTCGGCGTCCAGGTCGTGCGAAACGGTCACCGGCCAGTCCGTGACCCCGACCGGCAGCAGCGTCGGCGGCGCCACCAGCACCACCTCGGCGCCCAGCGTCGACAGCAGCGAGACGTTGGAGCGCGCCACCCGGCTGTGCAGGATGTCGCCGACGATCACCACGCGCCGGCCCTCGAGACCGCCGAGGCGCTGGCGGATGGTCAGCGCGTCGAGCAGCGCCTGCGTCGGGTGTTCATGCGTGCCGTCGCCCGCGTTGATCACCGACGGCCCGCCGTGCTCTTCACGGGTCCACGCCGCAAGCTGTTGTGCCGCACCGGAAGCCGGGTGCCGGATGATCAGCGCATCGGCGCCCGCGGCGCGCAGGGTCAGCGCGGTGTCGCGCAGCGACTCCCCCTTGGCGACCGACGAGCCGGAGGCGCTGACGTTGATGACGTCGGCGCTCATCCACTTGCCGGCCACCTCGAACGACACCCGGGTACGGGTGGAGTTCTCGTAGAACATCGTGATGACGGTGCGGCCGCGCAACGTCGGGAGTTTCTTGACGTCGCGGCCCAGCAGCGCTTCGCGGAACTTGTCGGCGTCATCGAGGATGGCCGTCGCCGCATCGCGGCTCAGGTCCGAGGCGGACAGCAGATGCTTCACCTGGTGGGTCCTCCGTAGGGGGCAATGGAGACGTGGTCGTCTCCGCCGTCGGTCTCCGACAGCCGCACCTTGACGTTCTCACTGCGCGACGTCGGGACGTTCTTGCCGACGTAGTCGGCGCGGATGGGCAGCTCGCGGTGGCCGCGGTCGACGAGGACCGCCAGCTGCACCATGCGGGGGCGGCCGATGTCGCGCAGCGCGTCCAGAGCCGAGCGCACCGAGCGGCCGGAGTACAGCACGTCGTCGACGAGGATCACCGTCGCGTCGTCGATGCCGCCCTCCGGAATCGAGGTCGAGGCCAGTGCCCGCGGCGGTTTGAAGTTCAGGTCGTCGCGGTAGAGCGTGATGTCGAGCGCACCGGCCGGCAGCTCGACACCGGAGAATTCCTTGACCTTCTCGGCGATGCGGGCGGCCAGGGTGACGCCGCGCGTCGGGATGCCGAGCAACACCACGCGCGGGGCGTCGGGCGCGTCGAGCGCGGTCTTTTCGATGATCTGGTGCGCGATGCGCGAGATGGTCCGGCCGACGTCGGCAGCGGACAGCAATTCCCGGTCGGTGGAGTCACCCACGAGACACCGGACCTCCTTCTCCGCCTCTCTGGACGGATCGTTAAAGGACGTCTAACTAGCCGCGTAGCTTAGCAGGCCGCCACGGCGTCACCGTCACGCATGTCATCCTGCGCATCGTCGAGCTCGGTGCCCCGAGTTTCCGGCAACACCAGCGTGCAGACGATGCTGACCAGCACGAAGACGGCGATCAGCAGCCCAACGGCCCAGCTCCCGAGGGCGGCGACGAGCGGCCCGGCGACCAGCGGCGGCAGCGCGCCGCCGACGATCCCGGCGAGATTGAAGGCCATGCCCGCGCCGGTGTAGCGGTATCGGGTGGCGAACGTCTCAGGCAGGAACGCCCCGATGGGCCCGTAGGCGAGCCCGAAGATGCAGAAGATGCCGGCGATCGCCACCGCGAAGGCCACCGGCGACCCGGAGTCGATGAGCGGCATCACGAGGAATGCCCACGGCAGTGCCAGCCCGAAGCCGACCAGGATGACGCGGCGCCGCCCGTACCGGTCGCACAGCACCGCCGAGATCGCCGAGAACACCATGAGCGACACCCCGGCCAGGACCCCGACCGACAGGATCAGCGTCCGCGGATGGTGGATGCGGGTGCTGGCGTAACTCATCAGGTAGGTGCCGCCGAGGAAGCTCATGGTGAAGATGCCGACCATGCAGCCGGCACCGAGCAGCACCTGCTTGCTCTGCCGGCGCACCAGCTCCCCGAACGGGGCGCGGGGCACGGTGCCCCGCTTCTGCTCGGCGACGAACACCGGCGTCTCGTCGATGGTCAGCCGCACGTACAGCGCCACGGCCAGCAGCACGGCGCTGAACAGGAACGGCAGCCGCCAGCCCCAGTCCAGGAACACCGGGCTCTTCTCCCCGATCGTCACGTTGGCGATCAGCACCACCAGATTGCTGACGGCCAACCCGGCGCCGGCGCCCAGCTGCGTGAACATGCCGTACATGCCGCGCTTTCCGACCGGGGCGTACTCCGCGCTCAGCAGTGCCGAACCGGCCCACTCCCCGCCGACGGCGAAGCCCTGGAACACCCGCAGCGTCAGCAGGATGATGGGCGCCGCCAGACCGATCGACGCCGAGCTGGGCACCAGGCCGACGCCGACGGTCGACAATCCCATGATCAGCAACGTCGCGACCAGAGTCTTCTTGCGGCCCAGCCGATCTCCGAAATGGCCGAAGACCGCCGCGCCGATCGGGCGGGCCAGGAACGCGACCGCGAACGTGGCCAGCGACGAGATGGTCGCCATGGCGGGCGGCAGGTTCGGGAAGAACACCTGCGGGAAGATCAGCGCCGCGGCCGTCCCGTAGATGTAGAAGTCGTAGAACTCGATCGCGGTGCCGATGAAACTGGCGAACGCCACCTTGTTCATCGGTGTGCTCGGGGTCGACACGTCTGCAGCCACGTCAGGCAGTATCGCCTACCTTCCCGATGGTTCGGACGGTACCGCGACCATCCCACCCCCACCGGTTAACGTGACGGGGTGAATCTCGACGCGAACACCGAATCGGTCAGCGCGGCGATCGACACCGGCCTGCTGGCCGGCGCGGTCACGCTGGTGTGGCAGGACGGCGCGGTGCGGCAGGTCAACACGCTCGGCCACCGCGACGTGGAAGCCAAGCTGCCGATGGAGCGCGACACCGTCTTCCGTATCGCGTCGATGTCCAAGCCGATCACGGTCGCGGCGGCCATGACGCTGGTCGACGAGGGCCGGCTCGCCCTGACCGATCCCATCGCGAACTGGATTCCCGAACTCGCCAACCCGCGCGTGATGACGAGCCTCGACGGACCCTTGGACCGGTCCGTGCCCGCCCGGCGGCCCATCACCGTCGAGGATCTGATGACCCACCGTGGCGGTCTGGCCTACGGATTCACCGTGCCGCCGCCACTCGGCCGGGCCTACAACAAGCTGCAGTCGCTGCAGGATCCCGACCGCTGGCTGGCCGAGCTGGGACAGCTGCCGCTGGCGCACCAGCCCGGCGACGCGCTGACCTACAGCCAGTCGACCGACGTGCTGGGCTTCCTGCTGTCGCGCGTCGAGGGCAAGCCGCTGCCAGATGTGTTGGCGGAGCGCATCTTCAAACCGCTGAACATGGTCGACACCGGTTTTGCGGTGACGCATTCGGGCCGGCGGCGCGCGGCGACCATGTACCAGCTGGCCGCCGACGGGGACGCCCTGCGCCTGCAGCCCGGGAAGATGGGGCCACCGCAGGTGATGCCGCCGACGTTCTGCGCCGGTGGCGGCGGACTCTGGTCGACCGTCGACGACTACCTGACGTTCGCGCGGATGCTGCTGGCCGGCGGCGAGGTCGACGGAGTAAGGGTGCTGTCGGAGGAATCCGTGCGGTCCATGCGGACCGACCGGTTGACCGCCGAGCAGAAGTCGCAGAACTTCCTGGGTGCGCCGTTCTGGATCGGCCGCGGCTTCGGGCTGAACCTGTCGCTGGTCACCGACGAGGCCAAGGCGACGCCGTTCTTCGGTCCCGGCGGCCCCGGCACGTTCAGTTGGCCGGGCGCCTTCGGCACGTGGTGGCAGGCCGACCCGAACGCGAACCTGATCCTGATCTACCTGATCCAGAATCAGCCGGAGCTCAGCGTGGATGCCGCGGCAGCTGTCGCCGGCAATGCCTCGCAGGCCAAACTCCGTTCGGCGCGACCGAAATTCGTGAAGCGGACGTACCAGGCGCTGGGGCTGTAACTAGCCGGCCCGCGCTGCGGTGAGCCGCTGCATGTCTGCCATGCCCTGTTCCTGGGCGTCGTGCATCCAGGCCGGCAGCGGGGCCCGCAGCTCGGGCACCACCTCGTTTTCGAGCAACCCCTGCAGCGTGGCCTGCTTGCTGCTGCGGCCCGCCTGGTTGTCGAGTTCGTGTGCGCCCGAGGGCGATTCGTAGTCGTAGAGCTCGTAGTCGATCTTGCGGCTGTGGTCGGCTTCCATGCCGCCGGGCTGCCAGTACGCGTAGCGGCCGAGCTTCGCGTCGGGCGTCCGCACGGCGACGATGTGGCTGGGCGCCGACGTCGGAATCTCGGTGGGCACCGCGCCGCCGCCGAACATCTTCTGCACCGCAGGCGATTTCATCAGCGTCGCCATTTCCTCGACCGACATGTCGTCGGTCGCGTGGGCTACCCACCGACGGCCCGCTGCACCCGGGTCGGCCGCGATGGCGGCGATGTCGCCGCGCGCCTGCAGGTAGGCGTAACGGCTGTCGGAGCGCCAGCCGTTGCCGCCGGCCGCGATGGTGAGCAGCAGCGGTGCGATGTCGACGCTGGAGGTGAGCTGCCGCCGGCGCTCGCCGGGTTTGGGGGTCAGGTGACCGGCCGGGTCGTGGATGTACAGCGGCACCCGGATCGACTCCTCATAGATGGCCGCGCCCTTGCCGCGCAGGCCGTGCGAGCCGGCGTACTCGCCGTGGTCGGAGGTGAACACCACGACGGTGTCGCGCTCGACGTCGGGGCGGGACGCGAGAGTGTTCAGGACGCGGCCGATCTGGACGTCCACCTGCTGATGCAGCCACAGGTAGTTGTCGAGGCACCGGGCCCACTGCGCTGCCATGTCGGGACCCGAGTACGGCACCGGGCCGGTCATCAGCGGCGACATGAAGTTCATGTAGTCGATCTGCAGCTGCGGCTTGCCCCGCCGCCGCAGGTCGTCGGCGTTCTCGAAGTTGACGGGTGTGCCGGAGAACACCCGCGGAACATCGTCCGGCAGTGGGTTTCTCGGCCACCAGCAGATGTCGTGCGGGTTCACCAGCGACACCGTGGTGCACCACGGGCCACTGCCCGCGTGGTCGGCGAACCAGCCGTCGAACTGGTCGGCGATGGTGTGGTCGACCTGGAGCCCCTGGTTCGGGCCACCGTTGGGCGACGGGTACGTGCCGCCGGAGAAACCGTGAGCGTCAAGGCCGTCGGGGGTGGTGTCGGAGATGTGGCCCAGGTGCCACTTCCCCCACCACCAGGTCCGGTAGCCCTGGTCGCGGAGCATGGTGCCCCACGTCGGGAAGCGCGGCGCCAGGGTGGATTCGGTGGGGCCTTCCCCGGTGTACAGGCAACCCGTTTGATGCGAGTAGAGCCCGGTGGTCAGGACGCCGCGCGACGGCGTGCACATGTTGGATGCCGAGTAGTGGGACTCGAAGGACACGCTGCGCTGTCGCAGCCGATCCAGGTTGGGTAGCAGTTCGCCGAGTTGTCTGGCAGCGGGAAACCATTGGGGCGCCCGCATCTGGTCGACGATGATCACCAGAATGTTGGGCCTGCTTGCCGAGTGCTCGCGGCCGCCCCGCGACAGTAGCTGGTAGCCACCGACCCCCGCCGCGGCCGCCCCCGCTACCGCCGCCGTGCCTTTGAGAACTGTGCGCCGGTCGATGTCTGCCATGGGGCCAGCCTAGGAGTGAATGCTGTCAGTGCGCATAGGCTTTCGCCATGGTGCAACCGACCGTGTTGATCAGCGGCGCCGGGGTCGCCGGACCCGCCTTGACGCATTGGCTGGCACGTAACGGCTACCGGGTGGTGATCGTCGAGGCGGCGCCGAGCATCCGCCCGGGCGGGCAGACGGTCGACCTGCGTGGCGCGGGCCGCGAGGTGGTCACGCGAATGGGCCTGCTGCCTGCGATGACCGAGCGGTGCCTGTTTCAGCGCGGCATCGCCTGGGTGCGCGCCGACGGCACCCGCCGTGCCGAGATGCCGGTCGAGGCGTTCGGCGGCAACGGGATTGTCTCCGCGCTCGAGATTCTGCGCGGTGACCTGACCGATGTGCTCTACCAGGCGACCCGCGACGTGGCCGAATACCGCTTCGGCACGCGGGTTTCCGTGCTCGAGGAAGACGAGTCGGGGGTGCGGGCCACGCTGACCGACGGCTCCGTGGTCGAGGTCGACCTGGTCGTCGGTGCCGACGGTCCGCATTCCGCGGTCCGGCAGTTGGCTTTCGGCCCGGAGGAGCGGTTCATCCGCCGACTCGGCGGATACAACGCCTGGTTCACCGCACCGGACATGATCGGCCTGGACGGCTGGTTCCTGATGTTCCAGGCCGCCGGCGGGCTCAACGCCTCGCTGCGGCCGTCGCACGATGAGTCGACCGCCAAGGCCGGGCTGGCCTTCCGTTCCGGGCCGATCGACTACGACCGCCGCGACATGGATGCGCAGCTGACGCTGCTGGCCGAGCGGTTCCGCGACGCCGGCTGGTACTGCGATGAATTGCTGAGTGCCGCAGCACAATCCGACGATTTCTATTTCGACGATTTTGTGCAGGTTCACATGGACACCTGGTCGGCCGGCCGCGTCACCCTGTGTGGGGATGCCGGGTACTGCGCGTCGCCGCTGTCCGGCATGGGCACCAGCCTGGCGCTGGTCGGGGCGTACGTGCTGGCCGGTGAGCTCGGGCCGGCCGCGGCATTCGACGCCACAGGGATCGCGGCGGCACTGCGCCGCTACGAGACCGTCATGCGGCCGTACGTCGACCGGTGTCAGGACCTGCCGGCCGGCCTCGACGGCTACGCGCCGCAGTCCGAACGTGACATCGCCATCGGGGCGGCGGTCATGAAGTGGGTGCAGCGGTGGCCGCTGCGGCCCTGGGCCGCGCGCAAATGGTTCTCTACCGCCGAGTCGATCGACCTGCCGGACTATCGGTCGTGAGTCGGGGCGTGCCCGGTCCATTTGATGTAGGCGCGACGGAACTCCCGCGGGTCGGTGAACCCGACCTCGGCGGCGATGGCGTGGATGGGCATCGCGGTCTCACGGACCAAGTATCGCGCGCGTTCACTGCGCACCTTGTCGCGCAACGCGATGAACTGCTGCCCATCGGCGCTGAGGCGCCGCCGCAGGGTGCGTTCGGTGATGTTGAGCCGCTTGGCGACCTGGGCCATGGTCAGTGGATCGCGCACGCTCTCGCGCAGCATCGTCTCGACGGTCTGCACCACGTCGGTCGGCTGGTCGCCCTGGGTCACCATGTCACGGCAGGCGGCGACGGCGACGGCGTGCGTCGTCGGATCGGCGCGCGGTAGCCGCTGCGACCACAGCGGATCCGGGAACGCCAGCCGGTTGGCGTCGGCATTGAACAGGACCGGGCAGCCGAAGAACTCGCGGTACCGCTGCGCGTACACCGGCGGCGGGTAATTGACCTGGACGTACTCCGGTGTCTGCTGCGGCAGCTCGAGCACGGTCCGGACGGTGACGAGCACGCTGCAGAACAGCTCTTCACACAGGAACGGCAGCAGCTCGGGTTCCGGGGAACGCTCGTAGGCGCGCAGGGCGAAGGTGTCGCCGATCAGCTCGGCGCCGACGTCCATCAAGCTACCCGCGCTCTGGTGCAGTTCCAGGCCCACTTGCATTGCCGCGCCGAGGTTTTCGGCCGATCGGATGGCCAGCCCGAGCACGCCGAAGGACACGAACATGTCGCGGGCCCCGACGTCGATGCCGAGGCCCCGGTCCGGCATGGCGCGTACCGCATGCCGCAGCACGAGCGCCGCCTGCCGGAACGACACCCGCGTTTCGGGCGAATTGAGCGTCGCGGCCGTCAGGCCGGCCGCGGCCAGCCACCGCTCCGTGGGCAGACCCGCGCGATCGGCGACGTCGACGACGTTGACGAGCACCGACGTCGGGATCAACGCCGCGCTGTGCCTGTCCACCCCACCTCCAACACGTGTCCGGATTTCCCCCCATTGTGGTCACCGATGCCCTCGTGCGCACCCATCGACATGCGGTTAGCTCCCGATCCATGGTGTGGTCAATGCCGGTCGATCTGTCGAAGCCGCCTTCCGTCGAGGGGTCGTGGGCACGTCCGGAGATCTACTGGCCGGCATTGACCGCCGCCACCGCGCACCTGGAGACGCCGCTCGCCGCCGTCGATCTCGCTGCGCTGCACCACAACGCGCACGACCTGCGCCGCCGCGCGGCAGGAACGCCGATCCGAGTGGCGTCCAAATCGGTCCGGTCACGGACGATCCTGGACGCCGTCACGGCCCTCGATGGCTACGCGGGGGTACTGGCGTTCACATTGCCCGAAGCCCTGTGGCTGGCCGCAGGCGACGCCGAGCACCCACCGCACGACGACGTCGTCGTCGGCTACCCGACGGCCGACCGCACCGCGATCGCCCGGCTGGCGTCGGCACCGGAGCTGGCGGCGCGCGTGACGCTCATGGTCGACTCCCTCGCCCAGCTCGACCTGGTGGACAGCGTCGCCGCGCCGTCGACGCGTCCGGCACTGCGCGTCTGCCTGGACCTCGACGCCTCGTGGCAGGCACCGGTACTCGGCCACCTCGGGGTGCGCCGCTCCCCCGTGCACACCGCGGCGCAGGCCCGCGCCCTGGCCGCTGCGATCACCGGCCGCCCCGGCTTCACGCTGGTGGGCCTGATGTCCTACGAGGCCCAGATCGCCGGGGTCGGTGACGATGTCCGCGGCCAGGCCGCGCGGTCCCAGCTCATCCGGTGGATGCAGCGCCGCTCCAAGGACGAACTGCTCGAGCGCCGCGGCCTCGCGGTGGCCGCAGTCCGGCAGGTGGCCGAGCTCGAATTCGTCAACGGCGGCGGGACCGGGTCCATCGAATTCACCGCCTCGGATCCGGCGGTCACCGAGATCGCAGCGGGCAGTGGGCTTTTCGGCCCGCACCTGTTCGACACCTACCAGGGCTTCACCCCGGCCCCGGCCGCGGCATTCGCGCTGTCCGTGGTGCGCAAGCCCACGCCGCAGATCGCGACAGTGCTGGGCGGCGGCTGGATCGCCTCCGGACCACCGGCCCGGGACCGCGTGCCGCTGCCGGTCTGGCCACCGGGGCTGAGTCTGCTGTCCGCCGAGATGGCCGGCGAAGTGCAGACGCCCGTGGCCGGAAAATCCGCTGCCGCACTGAACGTCGGTGACCGCGTGTGGTTCCGGCACTGCAAGGCCGGCGAGCTCAGCGAGCACGTCGACGCGTTCGCCATGGTCGATGCCGGCACGACCGTCGGCACGGCACTCACCTATCGAGGCGAAGGGAAGACGTTCCTGTGAGCTGGACCAACTGGGGACGCTGCGAGACCGCCAACCCGACGGAAGTCCTGCGGCCCAGCACGATCGAGGCGGTGTGTGACGCCGTCACCCGCGCGACGGCGACCGGCCGGCTGATCAAGGTCGTCGGGTCCGGGCACAGCTTCACCGGCATCGCCGTCGCTCCCGACATCCAGGTGGACCTGGGCGCCCTGGCCGGCGTGATCAGCGTCGACCGGGAGCGCAGGCAGGTCACCGTCGGCGGCGGCACTCCGCTGTGGCAGCTGACGCAGCTACTGGCGCGGCACGGGCTCGCGCTCGAGAACATGGGCGACATCGACCGCCAGACCATCTCCGGCGCCATCTCGACCGGCACGCATGGCACCGGCCTGGCCTTCGGCGGCCTGGCGACGCAGGTCGTCGGGCTGACCCTGGTGTCGGGCACCGGCGAACTGGTCCGCATCGACGAGGAGCAGAGCAGCGAGTTGCTGCCGGCGGCGCGCGTCGGCCTGGGCGCACTGGGCATCATCGTCGAGGTGACGCTGCAGTGCGTCCCGAGCTTCGCGATCCACGCCATCGAACGCGTCGAACCGATCGACGACGTCGTCGCGACATTCGATGAACGCTGCACGCACACAGACCATTTCGAGTTCTTCTGGTTTCCGCACACCGATACCGCGTTCACCAAGGCCAATATCCGGCTGCCCGCCTACACCCCGCTGGAGTCCACCAACCGGGTGTCGCAATGGGTCGAGGAGGAACTGATCGAGAACGGCGTGCTGGGAGCGATCTGCGCCGTCGGCAGCGCGCTGCCGTCCACCGTGCCCACACTGAACCGCACCGTCACCCGGTTCCTGTCCGACCGTGAGCACACCCAGCGCTCCGACCGCGTGTTCACCTCACCACGAAGGGTGCGGTTCCGCGAGATGGAGTACGCCGTCCCTTACGAGTCGGTGGGCGCCGCATTCGACGAGGTGCGCAGCCTGATCGCCCAACGGGGTTGGCGCATCGGCTTTCCCATCGAGGTCCGTGCCGCCGCCGACGACGAGAACTGGCTGTCCACCGCGTACGGCCGCCGCAGCGCGTACATCGCGGTGCACCGCTATGTGCGCGACGACCCGACCGAGTACTTCCGCGCGGTCGAGCAGATCATGCGCCGCTACGACGGGCGTCCGCACTGGGGCAAGATGCATGGCCGCACCGCGGCGGACCTGCGCGACACCTACCCGCGGTTCGACGACTTCCTCGCGGTGCGCGAAAAGCTCGACCCCAGAAGAACATTCACAAATGACTACCTGCACCGGGTACTCGGAGAATGAGGGCACGCATGACGACGATCCACGCCTTCGGCGATGACGCGCTCGGTGACCACGACGCCGTCGGCCTGGCCCGGTTGGTGCGGGACCGGCAGGTCAGCCCGGACGAACTGGCTGCCGCCGCGCACGCCCGGGCGCAGCTGGCCGACCCCGAGCTGCGGGCGGTGGCATGCGAGCTGCCGCCGCGGCACGGCACCGACCCGGGTGCCGAGTTCTTCGGTGTGCCAACCTTCATCAAGGACAACACCGACGTCGCCGGGCTGCCGACCACGCACGGTTCGGAGGCGTTCACGGCCCGGCCTGCGAAGCGGGACGGCGCATACGCGGCGCAGTTGCTCAGTACCGGGCTGACGCTGCTGGGCAAGACGCGGATGCCCGAATTCGGTTTCAACGCCACCACGGAGTACATGACGGAGCCGCCGGTCCGGAACCCCTGGAACACCGAATACTCCGTCGGCGCCTCGTCGGGCGGATCGGCCGCCCTGGTCGCCGCGGGCGTCGTGCCCATCGCCCACGCCAACGACGGCGGCGGCTCCATCCGCATTCCCGCCGCCTGCGCGGGCCTGGTCGGGCTCAAGCCGAGCCGGGGCCGGCACCGCGACGGCGAGCAGGCCCGGCATCTGCCGATCAACATGATCTCCGAGGGCGTCCTGACCCGCAGCGTCCGCGACACCGCCGCGTTCGTCGCCGCGTGCGAGAACCATTGGCGTAATCCGAAACTCGCACCAATCGGCCGGGTGAGCGGGCCGGCGCAACGGACCCTGCGCGTCGGTGTGCTGTTCGACAGCGTCACCGGCGAGCCGGTCGACGACGCCACCCGCGCGGCCGTCGAAGATACCGCGGCGGTGCTGGAGGCCGCCGGTCATATCGTCGAGCCGATCACGCTGCCGGTCACCGCCCAGTTCGCCGACGACTTCGTCCAGTACTGGGCGCTGCTGGCCGATCTCGCGGTCGGTACCGGCCGCTTGATCCTCGACCGGTCGTTCGATGCGGCCAAGGCCGACGGCCTGAGCCTGGGGCTGCGCGCGCACCACCGGCGCCACCTGCACCGCACCCCAGGCGCGCTGCTGCGCCTACGGCGCGTCGCCCACCAGTACGCGCAGATGTTCGCTCGGCACGAAGTCGTGCTGTCGCCGGTGCTTTCGCACACCACGCCGCGGCTCGGCTACATCGCACCGACCGTCGACTTCCCCGAGCTGATCGACCGCCTGCGCCGGTATGTCGCCTACACGCCGCTCAACAACATCGCGGGTACACCGGCGATCTCGTTGCCGTTGCACCAGTCTCCCGACGGCCTACCGGTCGGCGTGCAACTGTCCGGCGCCTACGGCGACGAGCGCACGCTGCTCGAACTGGCCTTCCTCCTGGAAGCCGAGCGGCCGTTCGCGCGGATTCAGGAACCCGCCAGCACGTGCCGCGCGGCGTCACCGAGCGCGTGGCGGGCGTAGGCCCGCACGTCGGCGTCGCCGTCTTCCAGCGCGATACCGAGCGCGGTCCGCGCGGCCTCCTCGGAGTCGGCCCACCGCGTCAGGCTCAGCACCGCGGCCTTGCGCACGTCCAGGTGCGGGTCGTGCAGCGCCTGCGACAAGGGTTCGACGGCAACCTCCGGTGCCGCGCCCGACAGTGCCCGCACCGCACCCTGACGAATCTGCCACGCTGGCTCCCGAAGGGCGCGTTGCACTTCCGGCACGTCCTGCTCGGCACAGCCGACGGCGGCCAGCGCGGCGAGCGCCGCCGCCCGCACCAGCGGGTCACGGTCGGCCACCAGCTGCCGCACGGTGTCGGCACCCGACCGGAGCGTGGCCAGGCCGTTCCCGGCGGCGATCCGCACCTCGCGGTTGTCGTCGGCGGCGGCCGCGGCCACCCCGTCGACGTCATCGACGGAGACCAGCGCACGCACGGCCTCGATCCGCACGCGGTGATCCGAATCTGTCACGGCGGCACGGTAATCCGGGGCCGCCCCGACCCGGCGCGAGCTCAGCACGTACAGCGTCACAGCCCGCACCACCGGGTCGGCGGAGGTCAGGTACGGCGCGACCGCCGCGGGGTCGGGCAGCACCTCGACGAGTTCGCGCAAGGCGTGGGCACTCTCCGCGCGCACCGCGCCGTCGGCGTCACCGAGCGCGGCGACCAGGTCCGGCTGGTAGCCGTCCGGCAGGTTCTCCACCAGCACGGCGACGGCAGCTCGCCGGACACCCGCGTCGGCGTCCTGCAGGTATTCGGTGAGGTCGGAGAGCACCGGCTCTTCCAGCGCCACCACGGCAGCGATGCGCGGGGACGGCGGCGTCGCCGGGTCGGCCGGGCGCAGCCGCGAGCCTGCGGTCGCCGGTGCCTTGCCGCCGACCAGATCCGGCTGGTGCACATGCTGCACTGCATGGTCCGACGGCAGGTGGTCCAGGTCGGGCACCGGCACGAAATACGGTGCCACCGGCCGTTTCAGGAACTCCATCTCACCGTCCTGGCCCTTGCGCAGGTTCAGGTGATAGCGCCACTGCTCGTCGTCGCGCTCGGGGATGTCGGCACGATCGTGGTACAGACCCCACCGTGATTCGGTCCGGGTGAGCGACGACCGGGCCGCCATCTCGGCGCAGTCCCGGATGAACGACACCTCGACCGTCCGCATCAGTTCATGCGGGGTGCGGGCACCCATCTGCTCGATCTCCTCGGCCATCCGCTCGAACGTGCGGACCGCGATCGACAGCTTGGTGGCCGTCTTGGGCGGGGCCACATAGTCGTTGACGAAGCGGCGCAGCTTGTATTCGACCTGCGGCTGTGGCGGCCCGTCCGGATGCCGCAGGGGACGGTAGATAAGTTCGTGCGCCTCGGCCAGCTGGTCCTGCGGAAGGTCCACGGGCGCTTCGACATCGGCGAGCGTGGACGCGGCGTGTTCGCCGGCGAGGTCCCCGTAGACGAACGCGCCGATCATGTAATTGTGCGGGACGCACGCCATGTCGCCGGCCGCGTACAGCCCGGGCACGGTGGTGCGGGCATGCTCGTCGACCCAGACGCCGGACGCCGAATGCCCACTGCACAAACCGATCTCCGAGATGTGCATCTCGATGTCGTGAGTGCGGTAATCGTGGCCGCGGTTCGCGTGGAAGGTGCCGCGCGTCGGTCGCTCGGTGGTGTGCAGGATGTTCTCCATCGCGGTGATGGTCTCGTCCGGCAGGTGGGTGACCTTGAGGTAGATCGGGCCGCGCGCCGATTCGATCTCGCTCTTGACCTCGGCCATCATCTGGCCCGACCAGTAGTCCGAGTCGACGAACCGCTCCCCCAGCGCGTTCACCTGGTATCCGCCGAAGGGATTCGCGACGTAGGCACAGGCCGGGCCGTTGTAATCCTTGATCAACGGGTTCACCTGGAAGCACTCGATACCGGAGAGCTCGGCCCCCGCGTGATACGCCATGGAGTAGCCGTCGCCGGCGTTGGTCGGGTTCTCGTAGGTGCCGTAGAGGTACCCGGACGCGGGCAGGCCGAGCCGGCCGCTGGCCCCCGTCGCCAGAATGACGGCCTTGGCTGCCACCGTGACGAATTCGCCTGTGCGCGTGTTGAACGCGGCCGCGCCCACCGCCCGCCCGTTCGCGGTCAGGACACGCACCGGCATCAGCCGGTTCTCGATGCGCAGCTTCTCCCGGATCGACTTCTGCCGCATCACGCGGTACAGCGCCTTCTTGACGTCCTTGCCCTCGGGCATCGGCAGCACGTACGAGCCGGAGCGGTGCACGCGACGCACCGCGTACTCGCCGTGCTCGTCCTTCTCGAACTTCACGCCGTAGCGCTCGAGACGCTGCACCATGGCGAAACCGCGCGTCGCGGTCTGATAGATGGTGCGCTGGTTGACGATTCCGTCGTTGGCCCGGGTGATCTCGGCGACGTAGTCCTCCGGGGTGGCCTTGCCCGGGACGACGGCGTTGTTGACGCCGTCCATACCCATGGCCAGAGCACCGGAATGGCGCACGTGCGCCTTCTCCAGCAGCAGGACCTGGGCGCCGTTCTCGGCGGCGGTCAGGGCCGCCATGGTGCCGGCGGTGCCGCCGCCGATCACCAGGACGTCACAGTCGAGGCGGACGGCATCGGCGAGGTCTGGAATCTCCAGCGTGCTCATTGGTGTAGTGCTCCAAGGATTTCGGCCCGCAGTTCGGTGCGGGAGATTTCGGCGTCGCGGGGGCTGGGGACGTCCAGCAGCGCACGTAGCGGCTGGCCGGCGCGGCCGAGGACCGCCACCCGGTCACCCAGGGCGAGGGCTTCGTCGACGTCATGCGTGACGAACACGATGGTGGTCGGATGGGCCTGCCAGGTGTCGATCAGCAACGCCTGCATGGCATGTCGGGTCTTGGCGTCCAGGGCGCCGAAGGGCTCGTCCATCAGAACGGCCCGCGGCGCACCGGCCAGACCACGCGCCAGCTGGACCCGCTGGCGCATACCGCCGGACAGGCTCTTCGGCAGAAAATCGGCGAACCCGGTGAGCCCGACCTCGTCGATCCAGCGTTCGGCACGTTCGCGGCGCCCGGCGCGCGGCACCCCGCGCAGCTGCAGCGCCAGCTCGATGTTGGATCGCACTGTGCGCCACGGCAACAACGCGCTGTCCTGGAACACCATGCCGCGGTCCCGCGACGTGGTGGTCACCAGCTCACCGTCCGCCAGCACCCGCCCGGCGTCGGGCTTCAGCAGCCCGGCCAGCGCCCGCAGCACCGTCGACTTGCCGCAGCCCGACGGGCCGGTCAGCACCAGGATCTCCCCCGGCTGGACCGTCAGGCTCAACCCGTCCACCACCGGCTCGCCGGTGTAGGACAGCCGAATCCGATCCAACTCCAGCCGGAGACCCGCAGTGAGTACCGCAGTCATCGCGCATTCTCCTCACCGCGCGGCAACCAGCGGGTCAGTCGCCGGCCGATCAGTTCCACCGCAGCCGCCGTGCCGAAGCCCAGCGCGCCGATCGTGATGATGCCGACGAAGACGCTCGGGTAGTCCAGCACCGTGTACGCCTGCCAGGTGCGGTACCCGACGCCGAGCCGGCCGGAGATCATCTCCGCGGACACCACACAGATCCAGGCCACGCCCATACCGACCGACAGACCGCCGAACAGCCCGGGCAGGACACCCGGAAACAGGACCTGCCGCAACACATCCCAGCGACTGCCGCCGAGCGTCCGCACCGAGTCCTCCCACAGTGTCGGCAGCGCCCGCACGGCGTGCCGGGTGCTGACCATGATCGGGAAGAACGCCGCCAGGAACGTGATGAACACGATGCCGGCCTCGTCGGTCGGGAACAGCAGGATGGCGACCGGCACCAGCGCGATGGCCGGGATCGGCCGCGCCAACTCGGTCAGCGGCCCCACGATGTCGGCGAACAACCGCGACCGGCCCAGCGCGATACCGACGGCGGCGCCGATCACCGCCGCCAGCCCGAAGCCGCTGACGATCCGGATCACCGACTGCGTCAGGTCCAGCCAGTACTGCGTGGCGCCGAGGCGGTCGACGAATTTCGCGGCGATCTGGGTCACCGTCGGCAGGTTGTCGAAACGCAGCCAGAACCGGACGTGATTGGCCGTCAGCAGCTGCCAGATGCCCACGGCCGCAACGACCGACAGCGCCTTGACGAGGTAACTGCGCCACTTTGCGGATCCGCGCTGCCGCGGCAGGTCAGCCTCGACCGGCAGCACCGGTGCCGCCGACACCGCGGCTATCGCCGTCATGCCACACCCACCAGAGCCTGCTGGTAGGTCACCACCGACGAACCGGGATGGGCCGCCTGGTAGCGGCGGGCGCCGGCGTCGGTGTCGAACGGCACGAAGTCCGCGCCCTGCTGCACCCACACGGATTTGTCCGCCAGCCAACGGGTTCCGAGCTCGGCGTCCGGCACGTACGCGGCGCGGACCTTGGCGCCCTTGGCCTCCGCGGCCCGGATCGCCTTCAGCAGGCACGTCGGGTTGGCCGCCGGCTGTGTGCTGTCCGAACCGTCGAGCCACAGCTCACCGGCCAGCGCGGGGTTGTCGACCGGGATGTTGCACACCGGGTCGGTTCCGTGCACGACCGACGGATTCGCGGTGCGGGCAACCTCGGCGTTGTAGTCGCGCCCGCGCTCCGACAGCGCCTTGCGCAGCGGTCCGTCCTCGACGAACTTGGTGACGTCGAGGTCGGCGAAGTCACCGATCGACTTCAGGTACGGCACATCACCTTTCAGCGCGTCCACGAGCGACGGCTTGAGCGTGGTGTCGAACCGCGTGCCGCCGGGGCCGTTGTACAGGTACACGACTTCCTGCGGCAGGCCGCTGCCCTGCGCGACGATCTTCGCCGCCTCCAGCGGCTTGGTGTTGAGGAAATCGGTGGCATCGAGCTGTGCCTGCAGGAACGCATCGAGCACCTCGGGATGCGCTGCGGCGTAGGCCCGTCGCACGACGACGCCGTGCCAGGTCGGGTAGTTCAGCTCGGCGCCGTCGTACAGCAGCCGGGCCTTGTTCTGGAAGACCAGCAACCCCGGCCAGGCGACGAACTGCGAAAGCGCCTTGACCTGACCGGATTCCAGCGCCGACGCGCCGATCTGCGGCTGCTGGTTGAGTACCTCGACGCCGGTCTTCGGGTCGATGCCGATCTTCGACAGCGCCCGGACCAAGGTGCCGTGACCGGCCGAGCCGACACTGGCGGAGACCTTCTGTCCCGCCAGCTCGTTCAGTGACTGAACCGGTGAATCCGGGGACACCACAACCATGTTGAGCGCCCCGGTCGGGCTGGACCCGGTGGCCGCCACCAGTTCGGTCTTGGCACGTTCGTTGCTCTGGGTCTTCGATCCGTTGATCAGCATCGGGTAGTCACCCATCGAGCCGATGTCGATCTTCTCGGCGACCATCTGCGCGGTGATCGGCGCACCGGTGTCGTAGTCCTGCCATTCGACGTGGTACTTCCTGCCGGTCTTGGCGCCGATGTCATCGAGCCGATGCTCCAGGTAGCCCTGGGCGCGCAGCAGCGTTCCGGCGGTGACGGTGTTGATGGTCTTGGACTGGTAGCCGACAACCACGTTGACGGTGTTGTCGTCCTTGCCGGCCGAATCGACCGAGCAGCCGGTGGCGGCGAGGACGACGGTGGCGGCCAGGGCGGTAAGGCGTTTCATGGTGGTCCTTAACGGATGAGATAGGGCATGTTGACGGATACGGCGCCGGTTGGGCAGCGCGCAGCACACGGACCGCAGTACCAGCACTCGTCAACGTGCATGTACGCCTTGCCGTTGTCGGGGTTGATGGCCAGCGAGTCGAGCGGACAGACGTCGACGCACAGGGTGCAGCCCTCGATACACAGCGACTCGTCGATCGTGACCGGGACATCGGCTCGTTGGTTGTTGACCAGCGTCATGATTCACTCCGTAACAGGTTGCCGCGCATGGTGATTCGGTCACCACGCAGTCGGATGTATTCGAGGTCGACGGGACGCCCGTCGTCGAGGGTCGTGAGCCGTTCGAGCATCAGGATCGCGCCGCCCGCCGGGATGTCCAGCGTGGCCGCGGTGTGCGGGTCGGCCGAAACCGCTTCCAGCGCAATGTCGGCCGAGCCCAGCCGCTGTTCGGTGACCTGCTCGATCAACGCGAACACGTCGTTGGTCTCCAGCGAGTGCTCGAGGACGGCGGCACCGATATCGGGAACCAGGTACGTCAGATCCAGGCTCAGCGGCAGGTCGCCCAGATAGCGCAGCCGTTCGATGAACACCACGGGCTCACCGGGAGTCAGCTGCAGGCGGCGCGCGACCGCAGCGGGCGCCGGCAACCGCGTGGCGGCGCGGACCTCGTTGCGGACCTCGCCGTAGTCCTTGAAGGTCTCCTTCAGCCCGACCAGCGCGTGCAGGCCGTGATCGTATTTGCGCTGCGCCACGTGGGTGCCGACGCGTGGACCCCGGTCGATGAGCCCCTCGGCCTTGAGGATCGCCAGCGCCTCGCGCACGGTGTTGCGGGATACCGAGAACTCGGCCACCAGCTCGGCCTCACCGGGCAGGCCCGCCGCGTAGACGCCGTCGCGCACCTGATGGCGCAGCACGTCGGCCACCTGGCGGGCACGGTCGGCGCGCCGGCGTAGCGGGGTCGGATCGGTCGCCTGGGGCGAGCGAAGCGACGGGGAGGACTCGGGCATGCGGTTGAACCTAGGGACCCAGCGCCATCAGGTCTGCACCCTCAAATCGGGTGTCTCGACGGTACCCGCATTCCGCCGCCTCAATCCACACCTGACCTGCGGAAACCCTGAGTTCGCGGGCTATTGCGCCACCTCGAGAACGGCCGATAGTTCGAATCTCGATGAATTCAACAGCGTTCACCCGCGGCCACAACCTTCGACTCCGCGAAAGTGCGTGAGTTCAATCGTGATGACAATCCGCCGTGGTGATTGAACTCAGGGACCGCTGACCCCCGAAGAAGTACCTGCCTTCAATCAGAACGTCCAACAGTGTCTTGCGATTGAAACCAAGGACCTCTCCGCGCACTCGACGGGCCGCACAGTCAACACGCAGAACGCGGCCGCTAACTCCCCGCGGCCGACACCGTCACCGGAATCCCGTTGAGCGCGCCGTTGCCGGACGGCTCGTCGAGGAAGTCCGGCAGCGACAGGACGTTGGTGTTCACCCCGGGCGACGCGTTGGCGATCCCCAGCCGGGTGCCGGGCTGCCCGTGCCCCCAGCCGTGCGGCATGGACACCACGCCGGGCTTGATCGCGTCGGTCACCTCGACGGGTACGACGATCTTGCCTGCGCCAGAAGCGACTTCGGCGTTGTCGCCGTCCGCGATACCCCGCGCGGCCGCGTCACGGGCGTGCATGAGCAGCGTGCAGCGGTCGCGGCCCTTCATCAGCGCGCCGACGTTGTGCAGCCAGGAGTTGTTGGACCGCAGGTGGCGCCGGCTCACCAGCACCAACTCGTCGGCCGGGCGCTCCAGCCGCGCGGCGAGCCGGGGCAGGTCGTCGAGCAGGTACTGCGGGGCCACCCGGATCTTCTTGTCCGCGGTACCCAGCACCTCGGGCACGCGCGGCACCATGGGGCCGTAGTTGATGCCGTCGGGATGGGCCTTGAGCTTCTCGAGCGTCAGCCCGTCGGGATTCTCGCCGTACCAGTCGCCGAACGCGGCGGTCCGCAGCGTCAGGTCGAGCATGCGCTCGGGACCGCCGTGGTCGTACTTCTTGCGGATCTCGGCGCCGTCGAGTCCTTGCGTGAAGCACAGGTAGTCGAACCAGCCGTCGTCGAGCGCGGCGACGTCGACGTCTTCGGCCGGGGTGCCGGTGCACAGCCCGGTGAGCCGGATCAGGATCTCCCACTCCTCCGGCGCGTCGGGGTCCTCGCGGTGAAAAACCGGCGGCGAATACCGGGCGAAGCTGTTGATCGCCGCGCCCAGCAGCAGGTCCGCGGAGTGCGCCTGCTCGAGCGCCGAGGGGCCGGGCAGGATGACGTCGGCGTGCCGGGTGGTCTCGTTGAGCCACAGGTCCACCGAGATCATCGCGTCGAGCTGCGGCAGCGCCTCGTCGAGTTTGTCACCGCCCGGCGTCGACAGCACGGGGTTGCCCGCGACGGTGATGAGGGCCTTGAGCTGGCCCTCGCCCGGGGTGGTGATCTCTTCGAGCATGCACGAGACCGGGACCTGACCCAGCACTTCCTTGGCGCCACGGACCCGGGTCTGATAGCGGCCGAAGTTGGGCGCCCCGTCCTCGAGTCCCGGGATGGTCTGGCTGGTGACGGTCCAGGCGGTCGGCGTGGCGAACATCGCGCCGCCGGGGACGTCGAAGTGGCCGGTGACGATGTTGACGACGTCGATGAGCCAACTGGCGAGACTGCCGAATTCCTGGTTGCACGTACCGATGCGGCCGTACACGACGGCGCGGGGCGTGCCGGCCAGTTCGCGCGCCAGTCCCCTGATCCGCTCCGCGTCGATACCCGTTGCGGCAGAGACCCTTTCAGGCGACCAGTCGGCGACGGCCCGGCACAGCTCGGCCACCCCGTCGAGGTGCTGCTCGAGCTCGCCGAGGTTCACCAGATCTTCGTCGAACACGGTGTGGATGACGCCGAGCAGCAGCGCCGCATCGGTGCCCGGCGTGATGGGCAGCCACTCGTCGGCCTTGGCCGCGGTCTGGGTGCGCACCGGGTCGATCACGATCACCTTGCCGCGCTTACGGATTCCGCCGATGAGGCCCATGATGTCTGGGGCGGCCAGCAGCGAGCCCTGCGACGCCGCGGGGTTGGCGCCCATCACCACTAGCAGGTCGGTGCGTTCCAGGTCCGGGGTCGGGAACGCCCACCAGCTGCCGTACATCAGGTGCGACGACAGGTTCTTGGGCCATTGATCGATGGTGCCCGGCGAGTACGTGATCGGCATGCCGGACAAGCCGAGCAGGATCGCCGCGTACCGCGACAGCGAAAACGAGTGCGCCAGTGGGTTTCCGGTGTACGCGGAGACCGCCCCGATGCCGTGCTTTGCGATCACTGGCGCCAGCAGTTCGGTGCAGCGGCGGAACGCGGTGTCCCAGTCGACCTCGTGCCACTGCCCGTCGACCTTGATCATCGGGCGGCGGATCCGGTCGGGGTCTTCGTGCAACGCGCCGAGGGAAGCGCCCTTGGGGCAGATATGGCCCGCGCTCCACGCGTCGGCCTTGTTGGGCCGGACGCCGGCGACCTTGCCGTCCGACACCTGAATCTCCAAGCCGCACATGGCTTCGCACAGGCAGCAGGCGTGCAGGTGCAGACCGTCTTCGCCGACTCCGGCGATCATTCGTGGCTGGGTTCCCATCGTCCGACTGTAACGGCGTTACTGAGACGTGGGTCACGATTGCTCCCGATATCCGGGAGACGGGCTACAACGCGTGCGAAAGCTCCCGGCCGAACTGCAGCAGCCGCTGCATCTGGGCCAGGCCACCGTCATCGACGGACTTGGTGTACCGGAACGACTCGCAGAAGAAGTCGGTGTCGATGGCCGACTTCTGCCGGCTGCGGGTGATCAGCTGGGTGTACATCCGCAGTCGTACCTCGGCCAGGCGCCGCGTACCGTCGCCCAGCACCTCGAACTGCGTGGTCAGGATGTGGTCGGTGATGGTCGACAACAGGATGGTCCGCACCGAGGTGTCCAGCGTCCGGCGCAGGTGCTCGTCGTCGCCGCTCGCGTCGTCGTCGGCCCGCCACATGATGAGTCGCTCACCGTCGGTGAGGACGACCTCCTGCCACACGGCGTCGCCCCAGGACTCCTCGGACGCGCCGCGCGACATGATGAAGGACTTGATGGACCGGAAGTCGACCACCGACCGCAGCTGCTCGAGCGCCAGCTCCGGATCGCGCAGATAGACCTTCGCCGCATCGTCGACACTCGAGTACGGCGCCCAGTCCTGCGGCTCGTCCATGACTACTCGCCCCGGACCGCCGCGGCCGCCGCCCGAATCTGCGGCGTCACCAGCATCACCTGGCCGAGAACGCCGTTGACGAAGCCGGGCGACTCATCGGTGGAGAGCGACTTCGCCAGCTCGACGGCCTCGTCGACGGCGACCGGCTCCGGCACGTCCGTCGCGTGCAGCAGCTCCCACACCGCGACACGCAGGATCGCGCGGTCCACCGCGGGCAGCCGCTCCAGCGTCCAGCCCTGCAGGTGCGCCGAGATCAGGTCGTCGATGTGGGCGGCGTGCTCGGTGACGCCGTTGGCGACGGTCACCGTGTACGGGTTCAGCGCCGACACCTCGGGGTCGCTGTCGGCCAGGGTGTTGCGCAGCTTGGCGCCCTCGGCCGCAGTGATCCCGCGGGCCTCGGCCTCGAACAGCAGGTCGACGGCGCGCTTGCGCGCCTGGTGCCGGCCCTTGTCGGAGCGACGGTCAGGCATTGACCCGACTGATGTAGCTGCTGTCGCGGGTGTCGACCTTGAGCTTGTCACCGACGTTGATGAACAGCGGCACCTGGATCTCGGCGCCGGTCTCCAGGGTGGCCGGCTTGGTACCGGCGTTCGAGCGGTCGCCCTGCAGGCCCGGCTCGGTGTGCGCGACGACGACCTCGATGCTGACGGGCAGTTCCAGGTAGAGCGGCGCGCCGTTGTGGAACGCGATCTGCACCTGCAGGTTCTCCAGCAGGAAGCCGGCGGCGTCGCCGACGAGGGCCTCCGACAGCGGGTGCTGCTCGAAGTCCTCGGCATCCATGAAGACGAAGTCCGCGCCGTCGCGGTACAGGTAGGTGGCGTCACGACGGTCGACGGTCGCGGTCTCCACCTTCACACCGGCGTTGAAGGTCTTGTCGACGACCTTGCCCGACAGCACATTCTTGAGCTTGGTGCGCACGAAGGCCGGGCCCTTGCCGGGCTTAACGTGCTGGAACTCGATGATCTGCCACAGCTGGCCCTCGATGTTGAGGACGAGACCGTTCTTGAAGTCGGCGGTAGATGCCACGGTGGGTACTGCTCCTAGCTCTCTGTCATCAGAGGATGGCCAGTTCCTTGGGGAACCGGGTAAGCAACTCAGGTGTGTGTGTCGTATCGCCGCTGACGACGAGCGTGTCCTCGATCCGGACACCGCCCCGGCCGGGCAGGTAGACACCGGGCTCCACGGTGACCACGGAGCCAGCAAGCAGTGTACCGGCGGCGGCGGAGTTGATTCCCGGCGCTTCGTGAATCTGCAGACCGACGCCGTGCCCGAGCCCGTGGGAGAACTGCTCGCCGTACCCGGCATCGACGATGACCTGCCGCGATGCCCGGTCGACGGCCGACAGCGTCGTGCCCGGCGCCAGCGCTTCCCGGCCGGCCCGCTGCGACGTCGCGACCAGGTCGTAGATGTCGCGCTGCCACTGCGCCACCGGCGACAGCACGAAGGTGCGCGTCATGTCGGAGTGGTAGCCCTCGACCAGCGCGCCGAAATCGATCTTGACGAAGTCACCGGCCGCCAGCACGGCCTCGGTGGGCCGGTGGTGCGGTATCGCCGAGTTGGCGCCCGTCGCGACGATGGTCTCGAACGACGGGCCGTCGGCGCCGTGGTCGAGCATCCGCGCCTCGAGTTCGCGGCCGACCTCCTTCTCGGTGCGGCCGGCACGCAGCCCACCCGATTCGACGAGATCTTTCAGTGCCGCATCGGCGGCCTCACAGGCCAGCCGCAGGATCGCGATCTCACCGGCGTCCTTGACCTCGCGCAGTACTTCGACCATGCCGGGCGCCCGGACGAGTTCGAGGTCGTCGCCACCGACCCGCTGCAGCGCCGCGTGGGCGTCGACGGTCATGACGTGGCTCTCGAAGCCCAGCCGCTTGATGCCGGCCGCCGCCGCGGCGCGCACGAGCTGAGGCGCACACGCCCGCTCGATGAGGATCTGTGCGTCGGGGGCCTGCTGCGCCGCCTGCGTCCGGTACCGCCCGTCGGTGGCGAGGATGGGCGTCTCCCCTTCAGTGGGAATCAGCAGTGCCGCGTTCGAGCCGGTGAATCCGGACAGATAACGCACGTTGACCAGGTCGGTTATCAGGATCGCATCCAGCTCGGCGGCCGCCAGGTGGCGACGCAGCATGTGGCGCCGGTGGGAAATTGTCACGATATGTGACGCTACTCGCTACGCTGTCTGCTCATGAGTAAGTGGTTGCTGCGCGGAATCGTCTTTGCGGCGTTGATGGTGATCGTCCGATTGCTGCAAGGCGCAATGATCGGTGCCTGGGAAAAACAGTCGCTGATCATCAGCGTCACGCTCGTCGTGCTGTACATCCTCGCTGCCTTTGCCTGGGGCGTCCTCGACGGCCAGAGCGACGCGAAGGCGCAGCCGGACCCCGACCGCCGCGAGGACCTGGCGATGGCCTGGCTGGTCGGCGGTCTGTTCGCCGGCGTCGTCAGCGGCTTCTTCTCCTGGCTCATCGGCCAGTTCTACGACAACATCTACGTCGACGCCCTGGCCGCCGAGCTCACCACCTTCGCCGCGTTCACCGCACTGATCGTCTTCGTGGGCGGCATCTGCGGTGTCTCGCTCGGCCGCTACCTGGTCGACCGCAACGCCCCGCCGCCGCCGAAGCACGACCACGCCGGTGAGAGCGAGCGCGCCGACACCGACGTCTTCGCCGCGGTCGCTGTCGCGGTCCCCGTCGAGGGTCACGAAGGCGAGACCGAGGTCATCGAGACCAGGCCCAAGACCAACCCCGAGTCCTGAGCAGCCACGCAAAAAGGCCGCGGCCCGTCATCAGACGGGCCGCGATCTTTTTTGCCGAAAAGTTGTAAGACTTCCGCGGCGTAACTGCTCCTACCTGTGAGAGCGGCTCAACCGGAGCCGCAAATCCCAAACAGGAGCACATCATGAACCGCACGAAGTTCGTCACCGCCGCAGCTGCCCTGGCGATGATCGCCCTCGGAACCGGAACAGGAACCGCGCAGGCCGCGTCGTCGATCGATACGACAAGCGACGCGGCGGGCGTCACGGTCCACATCAACTCGACCGGAAGTGAAGGTCTGTGCTTCTACTCCGCGGAGCCGTGGTTCGGATGGAAGTCGGTCAAGCCCCTGCCGGTGTACAAGGTGCCGTTCCAGCTGCAGGCAAACCAGAGCCACAATCTGTGGTTCCCGGGCATCCAGACCGGCACGACGTGGAAAGCCAAGGTCGAATGCCCGGTCGGCGGCACCGACTATTTCAACCCCGTCTACTGAGCGCAGCTCAGTCTTTCGCCACCACCGAGTAGGCGGCCGCCAGCAGCGAGGGGTCCGGGCCTTCGAGGCGGCCCGGCTTGGCCAGGCCGTCGAGCACCACGAAGCGCAGCACGCCCGAACGGGTCTTCTTGTCCCCCGCCATCGATTCCAGCAGTTGCGGGAAGGCGTCGGCGTCGTAGCTGACCGGCAGGCCCAGCGCGGTGAGCACCCGGCGGTGGCGGTCCGCGGTGTCGTCGTCGAGGCGTCCGGCAAGCCGGCCGAGCTCGGCGGCGAACACCAGGCCCACCGACACGGCGGCGCCGTGCCGCCACTGGTAGCGCTCCCGGCGCTCGATGGCGTGCGCCAAAGTGTGGCCGTAGTTGAGGATTTCGCGCAGTGCCGATTCCTTCTCATCGGCGGCGACCACCTCGGCCTTGACGGCGATGGCACGGCGGATGAGTTCGGGCAGCACGGTGCCGGCCGGATCCAGCGCGGCCTCCGGATCGGCCTCGATCAGGTCCAGGATCACCGGGTCGGCGATGAAGCCGGCCTTCACGATCTCGGCCATGCCGGCGATGATCTCGTTGCGCGGCAACGATTCCAGCGTCGCGAGGTCGACCAGCACGGCCAGCGGCTGGTGGAAGGCGCCGACGAGGTTCTTGCCGGCGTCGGTGTTGATGCCGGTCTTGCCGCCGACGGCGGCGTCGACCATGCCGAGCAGCGTCGTGGGCACGTGCACGATGTCCACGCCGCGCAGCCAGGTGGCGGCGGCGAACCCCGCGACGTCGGTGGCCGCGCCGCCGCCGAGGCTGACGATGGCGTCCTTGCGGTCGATCCCGATGCGCCCCAGCACTTCCCAGATGAACCCGACAACGGGCAGTTCCTTGCCCGCCTCGGCGTCCGGGATTTCGATGCGGTGCGCGTCGATTCCGCCCGCCGCCAAGTAACTACGGATCGCCTCGGCGGTCTCGTTCAGCACCGGCTGGTGCAGGATGGCGACGCGGTGCCGGCCCTGCAGGACGCGGCCGAGGTCGCCGAGCAGACCGGTCCCGATGATCACCGGGTACGGCCGGTCGACGTTCACCTCGACGACGACGGGTTCAGTCATTGCGAGCCTTTCAATCGTTTCGCCAGTGCCGCAGGGCTCGGCGGGGCCTCGGTGGTCGGTCCGGGGTTCAGGACCGTGGGCAGCCGGCGCCACGCCGAGCGGCGGCGGCGCCGGGAGTGCTCGTCGCAGCGCGGCTGCTCGAGCCGGTGCACGATGTGGCGGACCACCGCACCGGGATTGCGTCGGTTGGTGTTCACGCGGAGGGTGGCGACCTGCCGGAACAGCGGCACGCGCTGCGCCATCAGCTCGCGGTATTTGGCGCCCGGGTCGTCGCCGGCGAGCAGCGGGCGTCCGCCGCCCGCGGTGCGCCGAACGCCTTCTGCCGCACTGATTTCCAGGTAGACGACGGTATGGCCGACGAGCGCTTCCCGCACCTCCGGGGTCGTCACCGCGCCACCGCCGAGCGACACGACGCCGTCGTGTTCGGCGAGCGCGTCGCGGATCACGTCGGCTTCGATCTTGCGGAACACCGGTTCACCTTCGGCGAAGATGTCGGCGATGCTGCGACCGGTGGTCTCGACGATCTTGGCGTCGGTGTCGAGCATCGGCACCTGCAGCGCCTTCGCCAACCGTCGACCGATCGTCGACTTGCCCGAACCGGGCATGCCGACCAGTACAGCCTTGGGCGCCATCGGGTTATCCGGACATCTGCGGTTCGCGCTCATGCACCGCACGCAGGTAGTTCTCGACGTTGGCGCGGGTCTCGGCCAGCGAGTCGCCGCCGAACTTGTCCAGCGCGGCCCGGGCCAGCACCAGTGCCACCATGGCCTCGACGACCACACCGGCCGCGGGCACGGCGCACACGTCGGAACGCTGGTGGATGGCGACGGCCTCTTCGCCGGTGGCCATGTCGACGGTCGCGAGCGCGCGTGGCACGGTCGAGATCGGCTTCATCGCGGCGCGGACCCGCAGCGGCTGGCCGTTGGTCATGCCGCCTTCCAGACCGCCGGCGCGGTTGGTGGAGCGGGTGATGCCGTCGGCGCCCGGGTAGATCTCGTCGTGTGCGACGCTGCCGCGGCGCCGTGCGGTCTCGAAGCCGTCACCGATCTCGACGCCCTTGATGGCCTGGATGCCCATGACGGCGGCGGCCAGCTGGCTGTCCAGCCGGTTGTCACCGCTGATGAACGAGCCGAGGCCGACGGGCAGTCCGCTGACCACCACCTCGACGACACCGCCGAGGGTGTCGCCGTCCTTCTTGGCGGCCTCGATCTCGGCGATCATGGCTTCCTCGGCGGTCTTGTCGAAGGCACGCACCGGGCTGTCATCGATGGCCTCCAGATCCTCGGGCTGCGGGACCGGGCCGTCGTAGGGCTTCGATGCGCCGATGGAGATGACGTGCGAGACGACGTCCACGCCGAGGGCCTGCTTCAGGAACGCGCGGGCGACGGTGCCGGCCGCGACGCGGGCCGCGGTCTCGCGGGCACTGGCGCGCTCGAGCACCGGGCGGGCGTCGTCGAAGCCGTACTTGAGCATGCCGGCGTAGTCGGCGTGCCCGGGCCGGGGCCGGGTGAGCGGCTCGTTACGCGCGGTGTTGGCCAGCGCCTCCGGGTCGACCGGGTCGGAGGCCATGACGGTCTCCCACTTGGGCCACTCGGTGTTGCCGATCTGGATGGCGATCGGGCCGCCGAGCGTCTGGCCGTGCCGAACGCCGCCGAGCAGCGTGACTTCGTCCTTTTCGAACTTCATCCGGGCACCGCGGCCATAGCCGAGACGACGCCGCTGCAACTGCGTGGCGATGTCGTCCGAGGTCACCGAGAGACCGGCCACCATGCCTTCGAGCATGGCCACCAGGGCACGACCGTGGGATTCACCTGCTGTGGTCCATCGCAACACGTGTCCCATTGTCCCATGAGGGGGTTTACCGGCTGAAATCCGTCAGCCCAGGCTGCATTGCAGCAGCACGGTGTCGATGTCGCGGCCGTGTTTGTGCCCGACCTGCCGCAGTCGGCCGGCCTCGTCGAAACCCACCTTCTTGTGCAGTGCGACGGACGACGGGTCGCCGCTGTCGGCGATCACCGCGATGACCTCACGCACGCCGGCGGCGCGGGCGGCGTCCAGCAGCGCGCCGAGGAGTTCCTTGCCGGCACCCTGTCCGGTGGCCCACGGCGCCAGGTAGATCGAGTCCTCCACCGTGCCCTGATAGGCCGGCCGGGATTTCCAGGGCAAGCAGTACGCGTACCCCGCGACCTTGCCCTCGCGCTCGACGACGAGGAACGGCAGCCCGGCGGCGAAGACCTTGGCGAACCGCGCCTGCCACTCCTCGGCCGTGGGCGGCTCGAGCTCGAACGACGCCACGCTGTTGCGTACGTAATGCGCGTAGATGTCGGCGATCGCGGGCAGGTCGGCGGTGGTGGCGGTGCGGGTGGTCATGGTGAGGCAAAGGTACCGAGCGCGACGGCCGCGGCGCTCGCCAGGCACATCGACGGTCCGTGTGGCACGGTGCGTCCGGCTCGCCGCACGAGGATCAGCGCCGCGTACCCCGCGGTCAGCAGCGGCGCCCCGATCGCGGCGAGCACCCACACGCCGGCGCCGCACATGCCGGTCAATGCGCCGAGGCCGAGTGCGAGTTTGACGTCGCCGCCGCCCATCGCCCGTGGGCTGAGCAGGTGGATCAGGAGGTAGAGCGCGAACAAAGCCGCGGCCCCCAACGCCGCGGCAGTCCCCTTGCCCGTGATCACGCCGGCCGCGACGATCACCGCGGCGCCCGGCAGCGTCAGCCAGTTCGGCAGCCGTCGCTCGCGGAGGTCATAGGCACACAACGCGATCATCCAGGCACCAATAGCCAAGCCCGCCCCCATCTTTCGAGGCTAAGGGCGTTGCGCAGGGCGTCCCGACACGAATGTTCCACAGGGTGCCGGCCAGGGAAGTACCACGTCGATTGCACTCACGGACTTCTTGGGCCCCAATTTTCGGCTCTACCAGCCGAGCCGCGCACAAAACTGGATTCAGGACGCCGCGAGCGCCGCCGCCATCACCTCGCGGGGCGCGGGCATCCCGGTGAACTGCTCCACCTGGGCGTAGGCCTGGTTCAGCAGCATCTGCAGGCCGCTGACCACCCGGCCACCGGCCGCGGAAACGGCGGCGGCCAGCGGCGTCGGCCACGGGTCGTAGATGGCGTCGAGCAGCACGGCGGTGTCGGCCACGGTCCCGGAGATCTCACCCGCCACCGCGGCAGGCAGTGTATTGACCACCACGCCAAGGGAATTCAGCTTCTCGCCGAGGGCTACCCAGCGCGTCGCGACGCCCAGCCGCTCCCCCAGCTCCACGAGTGCCCCGGCCTTGTCGGCATTGCGGGCAACGATCGCCAGGTCCCGCACACCGAGTTCGGCCAAGGCCACGACGGCCGCGGGCGCGGTGCCGCCGGAGCCCAGCACCGCCGCCGCTCCGGATACCTCGCCCAGGGCGCCGACGACGCCGTCGACGTCGGTGTTGTCGGCGCGCCAGCCGCCGTCGATCCGTACCAGGGTGTTGGCCGAGCCGACGAGCTCAGCGCGCGGCGTGCGTTCGGTCGCGAAGCGCAGCGCCGCGAACTTGCCGGGCATCGTGACCGAGACCCCGACCCATTCCGGGCCGAAACCGCCCACCAGGCCGGGCAATTGTTCCTCGGTGCACTCGATGCGGTCGTAGGTCCAGTCGGTGAGCCCGAGCTCCCGGTAGGCCGCCAGGTGCAGCTGCGGGGACCGCGAATGCGCGATGGGCGAACCCAGAACCGCGGCTCTCATCGCGCACTGTCGAGCACGCCGTTGCGTTTGGCGAGCTCGATGCTGGCGAGGTGCTGCTGGTAGTCGCGGGTGAAGACCGTGGTGCCCTGCAGGTCGATGGTCACGAAGTACAGCCAGTCCCCCGGCGCCGGGTCCTGCGCCGCGACGACGGCGGGCTGGCCGGGCGAGCAGATCGGCGTGACCGGAAGTCCTTCGCGCGCATAGGTGTTCCATGGCGTCGGCTGTTCGCGGTCGGCGTCGGTGGTGGCCACTTCCTGCCGGTCCAGCGGGTAGTTCACCGTCGAGTCGAACTGCAGCCTGCGATGGTCTGGGGTCGCCAGCCGGTTGTAGATGACGCGGGCCACCTTGGCGAAGTCCTGCGGGTTGGACTCGCGCTGCACCAGCGATGCCACGATGAGGATCTGGTACGGGTTCAGGTTGGCGGCGGCGCCGGCATCGAGCAGGCCACCCTTTTCGTACTGGTGACCGCTTGCGCTGATCAGGCTCGCCAGAATCGACGTCGGCGTGCCGGCCGGGTCGACGTTCCAGGTGCCGGGCGCGATGAGGCCCTCGAGCCTGCGGTGGTCGGGGCCCAGCGACTTCACCGGTCCGGCCGCCCAGCTCGGCACGAGCAACGCCGAGATGTCGGCGGCACCGGCGGCCTTCTTCAGCTCGTCGGCGGACACGCACTTGCGCTTGCCGTCCAGGTCGACGCAGGAAGCCGCCGAGATCAGGCTGAAGATGCCCTGGTTGATCTTGTTGGTCTTGACGTCGGTGGTGTCGTCGAGTTGGCGGCCCTCCGGGATCACCAGGCGGCCCACCCGATTGTTCTTCTCGGTGAGCCGGGACACCGCGTTGGCGGCCGAGATCTCGGTGCGCAGCTTGTAGAACCCGGGCTGAATCTCGGTCATCGCCTTGTTGCCCTCGGCGGCCAGGACGAACGTCTTCACGTTCGCCACGACGCCGTGATCGAACAGGGTCTGCCCGATCGCGGTGGTCGAGTCGCCCTGATGCACCTCGACGACGAGGTCGTTGTTGCCGTCACCGGAGTAGTCGTTGCCCGAGCCGAAGATGCCGTGCCACAGCCGGGAGCCGAGGAACACCGCGCTGACCACGACGACGATGAACACCGTCAACGCCACCATGCTGCGGCGCCGGCGGCGCTTGCGGTTGCGCTCGGCGCGGACCCGCTCGGCCCGGCTCATGCCGCGGCGCGGCCGGCCCACCGATTCGGGCTTGATGCGGGTGCTGCTGCCCCACTCGTCGTCGTCGCCCGGGGCGTCCGGGCGCATGTCCTCGGCCGGAGTCATTCGCCGACCTCGCGCTCTGCGGCGGCCAGCACCGAGCGGCGCATGTCCAGCCAGTTCTGCAGGATGCCGACGGCGGCCACCTGATCGATCATCTGACGTTGCCCCTTCGCACGCACCCCGGCCTCCCGCAGCGAGCGCTGCGCGGTGACCGTCGTCAGCCGTTCGTCGGCCATCCGTACCGGAGTCGGGGCCACCCGCACCGCCAGGGCGTCGGCCACCTCGATCGCGTCCCGCGCCGAGCTGCTCGCCCGGTCCTTCAGTGTGCGCGGCAGCCCGACGACGATCTCGACCGCCTCCTGCTCACCGGCCAGCTTCACCAGCCGGCCCAGGTGCTTGTCGGTCTTGTCGCGACGCACCGTCTCCAGCGGCGTCGCGAGGATGCCGTCGGGGTCGCACACCGCGACACCGATCCGCACCGTGCCGACGTCGATGCCCAGCCGGCGGCCGCGACCGGGGTCGTCGGCGCCGGGGCGGTCGGGCATGCGGTCGGTATCAGCCAAAGCTAGCTCCGGCCCAGTTCAGCGCGTAGCGCGGCCAGACCCGCGTCGATACCCGCTGCCCCCTTACCGGAACCCTGTGCCAGATCGGCCTTTCCACCACCACGGCCACCGACGGCGGCGCCCAGCTGCTGCACCAGTTCGTTGGCCTTGAACCCGAGGTCCTGCGCGGCGGCGTTGACGGCCACCACGTACGGCACCGACTCGCCCGAGTCGGCGATCAGCGCGATCACCGCGGGCTCCGAGCCGAGCTTGCCCTTGATGTCGCCGACCAGGGTGCGCAGGTCACCACCGGAGATGCCGCCGGCCATCCGCTGGGCGACGACGCGGACCTTGCCGATGACCTCGGCACCGGCCGCGGCGTCGGCGGCGGCCGCCTTGGCACCGGCCAGGCGGACCTTGTCGAGTTCCTTCTCGGCGGCCTTGAGCTTCTCGACCAGGGTGGCGACGCGGGCGGGCACCTCTTCCGAGGGCACCTTCAGCGACGCGGCCAGGCCGGCCATCAGCGCACGTTCCTTGGCGAGGTGCCGGAACGACTCGAGCCCGACATAGGCCTCGACACGACGCACACCCGAACCCACCGACGACTCACCGAGGATCGTCACCGGGCCGATCTGCGCCGAGCGCTCGACGTGCGTACCACCGCACAGCTCCAGCGAGAACGGGCCGCCGATCTCGACGACGCGGACCTCGTCCGGGTAGGACTCGCCGAACATCGCCATGGCGCCCATCGCCTTGGCCTTCTCCAGCTTCTCGTGGAAGGTGTGCACCTCGAAGTCGGCCTGCACGGCCTCGTTGGTGACTTCCTCCACTTCGGTGCGCTGTGCGTCGCTCAACGCGCCCTGGTAGTTGAAGTCGAAGCGCAGGTAGCCCGGCCGGTTCAGCGAACCAGCCTGAACGGCGCCCGGGCCCAGCACCTGTCGCAGCGCGGCGTGCACCATGTGCGTGCCGGAGTGGCCCTGCGTGGCACCGCGGCGCCAGGTCGGGTCGACGGCGGCGGTGACGGTGTCGCCTTCGACGAACTCGCCGGACTCGACGTTGACGGTGTGCACCCACAGCGATTTGGCGATCTTCTGCACATCAGTGACCGCGGCCTTGGCGGTGGCCGACGACCCGGTGCCGGTGATCGTTCCGGTGTCGGCGATCTGGCCACCCGATTCGGCGTACAGCGGCGTCCGGTCCAGCACGAGCTCGACGCGATCCGAGCCCTCACTGCCGTGCGTCACCACCGGCACCCGCTTGCCGTCCACGAAGATGCCGAGAATCCGTGCCTCGGAGGTCAATTCGTCGAAACCGGTGAACTCGGTGGGGCCGGCGTCGACCAGGTCGCGGTAGGCGGACAGGTCGGCGTGCGCGTGCTTGCGGGCAGCGGCGTCGGCCTTGGCGCGGGCGCGCTGCTCGGCCATCAGGCCCCGGAAGCCCTCTTCGTCGACGGTCAGGCCGGCTTCGGCCGCCATCTCCAGCGTCAGCTCGACCGGGAAACCGTAGGTGTCGTGCAGCGTGAAGGCGTCACTACCGGAGACGACGGTCTTGCCGGCGGCCTTGGTGGCGGCCGCCGCGTCCTCGAACAGCCGCGAACCCGACGCGAGGGTGCGGTTGAAGGCGGTCTCCTCGGCTACCGCGATGCGGTTGATGCGCTCGAAGTCGGTGACCAGCTCCGGGTACGACGGACCCATCGTGTCGCGCACGGTGGCCATCAGGTCGCTCATGATCGGCTGCTCGACACCGAGCAGCTTGGCGGCGCGGATGATGCGGCGCAGCAGGCGGCGCAGCACGTAGCCGCGGCCCTCGTTACCCGGGGTGACGCCGTCGCCGATGATGATCGCGGCGGTGCGGCTGTGGTCGGCGATGACGCGGTAGCGCACATCGTCGGCGTGGTTGCCCACGCCGTAGTGGCGCGGCGCCACCGAGGCGACCATGTCGATCACCGGGCGGACCAGGTCGGTCTCGTAGACGTTGTCGACACCCTGCAGCAGGCAGGCGATGCGCTCGACACCCATGCCGGTGTCGATGTTCTGGCGCGGCAGCGGGCCGAGGATTTCGAAGTCGGTCTTGCTGGTGCCCTCGCCGCGCTCGTTCTCCATGAACACGAGATTCCAGATCTCGATGTAGCGGTCCTCGTTGGCCTCGGGACCACCGTCGATGCCGTACTCGGGGCCGCGGTCGTAGTAGATCTCCGAACACGGGCCGCAGGGCCCCGGGATACCCATGGACCAGTAGTTGTCGGCCTTGCCGCGGCGCTGGATGCGCTCGGGCGGCAGACCGGCGATCTCCTCCCACAGCCCGATGGCCTCGTCGTCATCGAGATAGACGGTGGCCCAGAGCTTTTCGGGATCGAAGCCGTAGCCGCCCTCGGACACCGGGTTGGTCAGCAGGTCCCAGGCGAGCGCGATGGCGCCACGCTTGAAGTAGTCGCCGAACGAGAAGTTGCCGGCCATCTGGAAGAACGTGTTGTGCCGGGTGGTGATGCCGACCTCGTCGATGTCCGGTGTGCGGATGCACTTCTGGACGCTGGTTGCCTTGTCATACGACGGGGTGCGGTCGCCCAGGAAATACGGCACGAACTGCACCATGCCGGCGTTGACGAACAACAGGTTCGGATCGTCCAGGATCACCGATGCGCTCGGCACCTCGGTGTGGCCCGCTTTCACGAAATGATCGAGGAATCGTTTCCTGATCTCGTGTGTCTGCACGTGCTGTTGTCCTTCTGTTGTCCGTCTGGGGACCGGGTAGTTGCCCGGATAACAGTACCGGTCGGCCTTGTGCGCAGCGCCGCCGCGGCGGACAGTTGTGTCTATCCGGTGGCGCCACCGGAGCGCCGCCCTGAACAAAGAGGGGGTGGACCGTGTTCGCACGTTCTACCACGATGATGGCGAGCCCTGACCAGATCGATGACGGCATTGCCTATATCCGCGACGAGGTCATGCCCGTGCTGCAGGAACTTCCCGGTTCCATCGGCCTGTCTCTGCTGGTCGACCGGGAATCCGGCCGGTGCATCGCCACCAGCGCGTGGGAGTCCGAGGACGCCCTGCATTACAGCGCCGGCGAGGGCCGCCGGCTCCGCAATCTCGCCGCCGAACGCTTCGGTGGCGGCGCCCCGCTGGTCGAGGAGTGGGAGATCGCCGTTCTGCACCGTGAGCACGGTAACGGCGCGTGTGTGCGGGCCACCTGGCTCACCGTGCCGCCGGATCTCATGGAGGCCGGCATCGACTACTACCGCGACACCGTGCTGCGGCAGATCGAGCACCTGCCGGGGTTCTGCAGCGCCAGCCTGCTCGTCGACCGCGGTTCGGGCCGTGCGGTGTCGTCGGCGTCCTTCCGCACCCGCGAGTTGATGGCGGACTACTGGCAGCAGGCCACGGCACTGAAGGTCGAATCGGTGCAGGCCGCCGGGGCGTCGGAGATCGCCGACTGCGCATTCGATCTCGCGATCGCCCACCTGCGGGTACCCGAACTGGTCTAGCGCTTGCGCCGGATGATGGCGCGCAGCTTCTCCAACCGGCCGCCGATCTCGCGTTCCGCCCCGTACGCGGTGGGCCGGTAGTAGTCGACCCCGACCAGCTCATCGGGTGGATACTGTTGCGCCGCAACACCACCCGGGTGGTCGTGGGCGTACTTGTAGCCCTGGGCGTGGCCGAGTGCGGCGGCACCGGCGTAGTGCCCGTCGCGCAGATGCGCGGGCACCATGCCGGCCTTGCCGGCCTTGATGTCGGCCATCGCCGCGCCGAGGGCGACGGTCACCGCGTTGGATTTCGGCGCCGTCGCCAGGTGCACCGTCGCGTGGGCCAGGGTCAGTTGGGCCTCCGGTAGCCCGATGAGCTGCACGGTCTGCGCGGCGGCGACGGCGATCGGCAGGGCCGTCGGATCGGCGATGCCGATGTCCTCGCTGGCCAGGATCATCAGCCGGCGAGCGATGAAGCGCGGGTCCTCCCCCGCGGTCAGCATCCGCGCCAGGTAGTGCAGCGCGGCGTCGACGTCCGAGCCGCGCACCGATTTGATGAACGCGCTGACGACGTCGTAGTGCTGGTCCCCGTCGCGGTCGTAGCGCACGGCAGCCTTGTCGAGGGACTGCTCGATGACTTCAATGGACACCGGCCCGTCTCCGGCCGTCTCGGCGGCGACCTCGAGCGCCGTCAGCGCCCGCCGCGCATCACCCGCCGACAGCGTCACGAGCAGCTCGACGGCGTTGTCGTCGACCTCGACGGCACCGCCCAGACCGCGCGGATCGGTGATCGCCCGCTGCACGACGGTCCGGACGGCGTCGGCCGTGAGCGGTTGCAGCTGCAGGATCAGCGAGCGCGACAGCAGTGGGGCCACCACCGAGAACGACGGATTCTCGGTGGTCGCCGCCACCAGCAGCACGACCCGGTTCTCGACGGCCGCCAGCAGGGCGTCCTGCTGCGTCTTGGAGAAGCGGTGCACCTCGTCGATGAACAGCACGGTCTGACGGCCGTGAATCGCGCCTCGACGTGCTTCTTCTATCACCGCGCGGACGTCCTTGACGCCGGCCGACAGCGCCGACAGCGCCTCGAACCGGCGGCCGGTGGCCCCCGAGATCAGCGACGCCAGGGTGGTCTTGCCGGTGCCGGGCGGCCCGTAGAGGATGACGCTGGCCGCGCCCGAGCCCTCGACGAGGCGGCGGAGGGGCGAACCCGGCTTGAGCAGGTGATCCTGGCCGACGACCTCGTCGAGGCCGGCGGGCCGCATCCGCACCGCCAATGGTGCCTGGGTGGGGGCGGCGGACGATACGTCGGGTTCGCCCCCTACGTCGAACAGCCCATCAGACACGGTTCAGGCTTACCACGCCGCACCGACCGGCGGTTCAGTCGGCAGGTGCGGTCACGAAGTCGATGAGTTCCTCGACCCGTCCGATCAGCGCGGGTTCGAGGTCGTTCCAGTCCCGCACCCGGCCCCGGATGCGCTGCCACGCGTGGGCGATGTCGGCCTGGTCGGCGTGCGGCCAGCCGAGCGCGTCGCACACGCCGTGCTTCCATTCGATGCCGCGCGGGATGACGGGCCACGCCTCACGCCCGATGCGGGCGGGTTTGACGGCCTCCCAGATGTCGATGAACGGGTGGCCCACGACCAGCGTGTGCTCGCCACCCGGACCACGGCGCACCTGTTCGGCGATCCGGGCCTCCTTCGAGCCCGACACCAGGTGGTCGACGAGCACGCCGAGCCGGCGGCCCGGTCCCGGCCGGAACTCGCGCACGATGGCGGCCAGGTCGTCGACACCGCCGAGGTATTCGACGACCACGCCCTCGACCCGCAGATCGTGTCCCCACACCTGCTCGACCAGTTCGGCGTCGTGGCGGCCCTCCACGTAGATGCGGCTGGCCAGCGCGGTGCGGGCCCGATGTCCTTGCACGGCAACCGAACCCGAGGCCGTGCGGGTGGGCGCGGCCGGCGCGGTGCGCTTGGGCGCGGTGAGGATGACGGGATTGCCGTCGACCAGATAGCCCGGGCCGATGGGGAACGGCTTGCGGTAGCCGTCGAAGTCCTCGAGGACCATGCGGCCGTACTCGACCGAGATCACGGCGCCCACGAAGCCGGTCGTGGCGCACTCCACCACGAGCCCCTTCTCGGCGGGTTGCTCGGTCGAACGCTTTCTGGCGTTCGGGTTGCGGGCCAGTACATCGGATCCGTATCGGTCGCTCACGGCACCGATCCTAGGAACGATCGCGGGCCAGATCCGGTTGCGCCACCCGTGTTTTCGTCACAGACCGGTTACGGGGCCTTCTCGACCTTGATGTCACAGGTGATGCGCTCACCGTCGACTTTCACGATCTTCATGTGCGCGACGTACTGGACCTTGCGAGGACCGGTGAAGTGACAGTCGAACTGGGCGCCCTTGGTGGCCTCCACGTCGGACGGACACTTCACATCGGTGGGGGTGAACTTGTTCTGATCCGACACCAGCTTGACGACCTGCTTGGCGGCGTCGTCCGACTTGACCGTGGTCTTTGAGCTACACGCAGCCGGCGACAGGGCCACCAGACCCATTAGCACCGCTGCCCCCACCCGTACGCGCATCATGGGCGCGATCGTGTCCTATCGCCGTGGGCCGAGTCAACGCGCCGCGCGGGAGGCACCGGCGTCGTCGACCGCCGTGTGGATGAACCGCATCTTCTCGAGCACCGCGGCCGGCAGCACGAACGGGTACAGATCGTCCTTGCCCATCGACCGGTTGACCATGTTCAACGCCCAGGCCAGCGGTAGCCAGAGCTCGATGAGGGTGTCAAATCCGCTGGGGCCCAGCACCCGCCGTTCGAAGGTGGCACCGGCGGGCGCGAAGCCGAAGGCCGCCGCGGTGTCGAGTGCGTCCCGGATGTGCAGATAGTGCGCGAACGTCTCGGCCCAGTCCTCGGCCGGATGCATCGTCGCGTAGGAGGACACGTACTGCTCCTCCCACCCGGCGGGCGCACCGTCGCGGTAGTGCCGGTCCAGCGCCGCCTGGTAGTCGGCGTCGGGGTCCCCGAACAATTCGGTGAACCGCGCGACGGCATCGGGCGACGGCTGCACCAGCCGGTAGAAGTAGTAGTGCCCGATCTCGTGGCGGAAGTGGCCCAGCAGGGTTCGGTACGGCTCGGCCATGGCGATGCGCAGTTGTTCGCGGTGCACGTCGTCGCCCTCGGCGAGGTCCAGGGTGATGACCCCGTCCTGATGGCCGGTGAACACCTGGTGCTGCTCGCTGGACAGCAGGTCGAAGGACAGTCCCTCCGTCGGCAGGCCCAGCTCCGACAGTTCGGCGATCAGCCGGCGCTTGGCCTGCTCGGCGACCGCGAAAGCCGCCATGGCCTTGGTGTCATCGTCGGCGGGTCGGGTCCGGGTCAACGCACACGATGGGCACAGTTGCCGCACCGGCTCGATCCGGACCAGCCAATTGCATTGCGCCAGATGCAGATTCGCGCACAGCTGGTAGTCGGTCGAGGCCACCGCGCCGGCATGGTCGGTGTCGCCGTTGCTGTCGGGCGGCGCGATCACCAGCAGCGCCATGTCGTCCAGGGAGAAGCCGAGCGCGCTGCCGCAGCCCAGGCACAGCGAGTTCTCGAAGGCCAGTCGCTGCCCGCAGTTGGGGCAGTTGAAGTCACGCACGCAGTTGTCCTCCCACAATTGGTGCGACGTCGACGGAGACGTCGATGATGCTGCTCTCGGAGTCGGTGTAGATGATGCCGCGCAGCGGCGGCACATCGGCGTAGTCCCGGCCGAACCCCACCACGATGTAGCGCTCGTCGACCATCTGGTCGTTGGTCGGGTCCAGCCCCAGCCACTGGTTCTGCGGCGTCCACACCGACGCCCAGGCATGGGTGGCGTCGATACCCACCATCCGTTCCTTCCCCGGCGGCGGGTCGGTCGCCAGATATCCCGAGACATAGCTCGCCGCAAGACCGTTCGCCCGCAGGCACGCGATGGCCAGGCGGGCGAAGTCCTGACATACCCCTTCGCGGGCGGCCAAAACCTCCGCGACCCGGGTGGACACCGTCGTCGACCCGGACCGGTAGGTGAAGTCGGCGAAGATGCGCGAGTTCAGCTCGCGCAGCACCTCGATCAGCGGCCGGCCGGGCGCGAAACTCGGTGCGGCGTAATCCCGCACCTCGTCGGTGATCTCCGCGGGTTGCAGGTCGAGCACGAATTCGGTGGCCAGCGCTCCGTCCGGCCCGGCCGGCCGGGACTGCTCCCACGGCGCCAGCGCCGCACCTGCGGCGTACCACTCGGCGGGCGGCGGGTCGACCTCCACGATGCTGCGTCCCGTCACGACGAGTTCGTGATGTGGTTGTGTCACATGGAAATACGAGCTGATGTTGCCGTACGCGTCCCGGCTCGTGGAACGGTCGGCAGGTTCGGGGTCGATGTTGAGCCGGTACGACTGGCAACGCTGCTGACCGCTGTCGCGCGGGGTGAGGAATCCGCGGCCGTACGAGCTGGTGACAACGTCGGAGTAGCGGTACCGCGTGCGATGGGTGATCTGGTACTCGCGGCTCATGGCATCTGCCGCCGTTCGTCGGGGCCCCACAGCGGCTGCATGCCACTCGGGAGGGCCAGGTGCGCGGCACGGATCAGCTCGGACAACTCCCGCAGATCGGTGTGCATACCGTCGAGCAGCTCGGCGAGTTCAGTGCGCCGCCCGTCGTCGGTGACGTGCTCGAGGTCGGCCGGATCCTGGCGTCGCAGGCGGGCGGCGATCTCGTCGATCATCCGTTCCGGGCGGGTCGATCCTGTGGAGGACGGCAGTGCCCGCAGGTCGGTGCGCAGGCGCTCGAACTGGAAGGCCAGCGACCGCGGGTTCTCCTCGTCGAACAGCACCAGGTCGGCGATGGCTGCCACGCTCACCTGTCCCAGCATGCGCCTGCGGTACATCACCGCCGATTCACACACCACGAGCACGGACTCGCTGACGGTCCGTTCGGTCTCGGCGCCATGGGCGGTGGTGAGGGTGGCCCGCAGCAGCGCGGTCAGGCCGAGACCGCGCTCGATGCGCTTGCCGATGTCCATCATCGTCCAGCCCACGTCACGCACCATGGATTCGGCCGCCACGCCGGACAGCGCCAGCATCCCCGCCAGGGTCTGGCTGGGCGCGGTCGACAGGTACGCCTCCCCCTTGGTCTTCGAATCCGGCGGCGGCAGCGCGGTGCCCTGGCGCTGCCGAGCGCGGTCGGACGGCTGCAGCACCGCGCGTTCGACGGCGGCGAGCACCATCCAGGTGTCGTTCGACATCTGGTCGCGGACGGCGCGCGCGGCCAGGCCCAGCCGTTCGACGGATTGCGCCAGCGAGCCCGGACGGTGCCGGTCGGCGGTGAGTGCCCACAGCGTGGTCGGCGTGATGGCCAGTTGTTCGGCGTAGTCGCCGTCGGCGCCGGTGTCGGTGCCGGTGATCTGGCCCAGTGCGGTCAGCAGTACCGGCACGCAATCACTGCCGCCGAGGTCCCGCCGGTAGCGGAATTCGTGGTAGCGCTCGCGGGTGACGGTGAGCAGCCGGGCGGTGAACTCGGCACGTTCGGCGTACCGGCCCAGCCAGAACAGGTCGGAGAGCACACGCGGCGAGCTCACCGCGCGGGTCGGGCTCGCCGTCATGGCCGGCAGCTCGACGGCCTGCGTCTGCACCACCGCGGCCCGGTCGGGCGATCGCACCCAGACATCCTTGGCCGCAACGGTTTCCATGCCGTAGGCGGCGTGCCCGCGGGCCAGCACGTAACCCAGCCCACCGATCATCGGCGCGTATCCCCCGCGCTGGGCGACGGTGAACAGCCGCATCCCGACGCTGTCGGCGGACAGTCCGCTGGGCAGCAGATCCACGGGGGCCGTGGAGAACTCGGGCAGTTCCTGGCCCATCCATTGCCACGGGGCGGCGGAGATCCGGGCCGCCAGCGCGGCCCGCTTGGCGCTGGACAGGGCGGGGCCGACGATCGCCGGTCCGCCGGTCACCGGCCTGATCAACAGGGTGGACAGTTTGCTCAACAGGTGCGAACGCTCGGCGTCGATGCCGCCCCAGAAACATCGGGCGCTCGGCAGTTCCGGAGTCTCCCCGGTGAGCAGCTCGGCCAGCTCCGGCAGGAAGCGGGCGATACCCGGGCTTTCCAGGATGCCGCTGCCGAGGGTGTTCACCACCGTCACCGCCCCGCGGCGCAGTACCTCGACGAGACCGACGACGCCGAGCCGGGAATCCGGACGCAGGTCCAAGGGATCGACGTACTCGGCGTCCACCCGGCGCAGTACGACGTCGACCCGTTTGAGGGTGCCGAGCGAGCGCATCCAGAGATTGCCGTCACGCACCACGAGGTCGGCGCTCTCGACCAACGGGAAACCCAACACGCCGGCTAGGTAGGCCTGGTCGAAGGCGGTCTCGGAGTGACTGCCGGGGCTGAGGACGACGACCACCGGCTCCCGCGCGGCTTCTGGTGCCGCATCGATCAGTGCCAGCCGCAAGGCCTGTGCCCAGGGCGACGCCGGGCGCGGCGCCATCTTCTCGTACAGCTCGGGCACCGCGTGCGCGACGACCCGCCGGTCGGCGAGCGCATACCCGGCGCCCGACGGCGCCTGCGTCCAGTCCGCGTTCACCGCGAAGCCACCGTCGCGATGGCGGCTGACGTCGCAGCCGTGCAGGAACAGCTGGTGGCGTCCCGGCACCGTGATGCCGCGGGCCGCCCGCACGTAACCGGGATGGGCGTACAACAACTCCGGCGGCAGCACGCCGGAGGTGATGGCGCGGCGCGCGCCGTACAGGTCGGTGAGCACCGCGTCGAGCAGGCGGGAACGTTGCACCAATCCGGATTCGAGGGTGCGCCAGTCCGCCGCGGACAACACCAGGGGCAGGGCGTCGAGCTGCCAGGTGTCCACCACCGGCGTGCCGTCGATGTCGGTGACGGTCTCGCCGTCCCGGTCGACCTGCACATAGCTGATGCCGTCGTTGTCGACGAGTTCCCGGACGACGCCACGCAGCTGGTCCAGGCCGGCCCGACCGCGGTCGCGGACGCAGTCGGTCAGCTCCTGCCAGGCCGGCCGGATCGCGCCCGACTCATCGACCAGCTCGTCGTAACCGACACCGGCCACGTCGCGGACGTCGAACAACGGCTCCTGGGCCCGGTCGGCCCGATATCCGGCCAGTGGGTCGCCGACGGGCGCCGCCTCCTCGGCCAGCTCTGGGGATGTGTGTGTACGGAGAACCATTACCGCAGAACGGTACGCACCCGGCGCAGATCGAGGATGCCCGACGCTCCGCCATCGGTGGATTGACGGGCCCGCTTCTCCCGGAGATCGGCCAGATCGACGGCGCCCGGGGTGAATCCGATGTCCTCGAAACGGCGGCCCCGTCGTGACTCGGCCTCGACGGCGTTGACCGGCGGGGTGTCGTATGCGCGGCCTCCCGGATGCGAGACGTGGTAGGTACAGCCGCCTTTGGAGAAACCGGTGAACCCATCCACGAGTTCGAACCGCAGCGGTCCGTCGACGGTGATGGTGGGGTGCAGCGCGCTCGGTGGTTGCCAGGCCCGGTACCGGACGCCGCCGACCTGCACGTCGGGCGAGTCGGTGGCCAGCAGCGGGATCGGGTGACCGTTCACCGTGACGAGGTACCGGTTCCGGTCGGCGCCGATGAGCCGGACCTGCAGCCGCTCCACCGAGGAGTCGACGTAGCGGGCGGTGCCGGTGCCGGTGGATTCCTCGCCGAGGGTGTTCCACGGCTCGATGGCGCCGCGCAGCTCCAATTCGGCACCGTCCAGAATGACGCTGCCGATCCGGGGGAAGCGGAACTCGGTGAACGGATCCAGCCAGCTGGTGTCGAACGGGATGCCGTGCGCCCGCAGGTCGGCGGCGACCTCGGCGATGTCTTGTATGACGAAGTGCGGCAACAGGTACCGGCCGTGCAGGTTCTCACCGTGCCGGATCAGCGGGGCTCGCAGCGGTTCATCCCAGAACCACGCGACCAGCGACCGCACCAGTAGCGACTGCACCATGGCCATCTGGAAATGCGGCGGCATCTCGAAGCCGCGCAGTTCCAGCAGGCCGAGCCGGCCGCGGGCACTGTCGGGGCTGTAGAGCTTGTCGATGCAGAACTCGGCGCGGTGCGTGTTTCCGGTGATGTCGGTGAGGAGGTGCCGCAGGGCGCGGTCGACGGCCCACGGAGCTCCCTCGGCCACACGCTCGATCTCGGCGAACGCGATCTCCAGCTCGTACAGCGCCTCGAGGCGTCCTTCGTCGACGCGCGGGGCCTGCGACGTCGTGCCGACGAACCGGCCGGAGAACAGGTACGACAGCGCCGGATGCCGTTGCCAGTACGTCAGCATCGACACCAGCAGGTCGGGCCGGCGCAGCAACGGTGAGTCGGCGGGGGTGACGCCACCGAGGGTGATGTGGTTGCCACCGCCCGTGCCGCCGTGGGTGCCGTCGACGTCGAAGGACTCCGTGCCGAGCCGGGCCTGCCGGGCCGCCTCGTACAGGGTCTCCAGTTGTGCGGCCTGCTCGGCGAAGCCGGCGGTGGGCGCCACGTTGACCTCGATGACACCCGGGTCGGGAGTGACGGTCATCTGCTGGAGCCGGGCGTCCGGCGGCGGTCCGTAGCCCTCGATCACGACGGCGACGCCGAGATTGGCAGTGGCTTTCTCGATCCGGCCGACCAGATCGGCGAAATCGTCGAATGCCGTTGTGGGCGGCAAGAATACGTACAGCAGACCGTCGCGGACCTCGGCGACCAGGGCGGTGGGAGGTGCGCCGTCGGCGCTGACGACGGTCGCGGGCCTGGCGGGGGTGTCGACGCGCGCGGGCGCCAGCGGGTCGGCGTCGGGCACCGATCGCGGCGGCTGCCAGCTGATCGAGTCGAGCGGCAATCGCAGGCCCGCAGGTGAATCGCCGCCGATGAGCACCAATCGCCCGCGGCGCAGTTTCCAGTCGGCGGAGACCCATCCGGTGTCGTCATCACGGCGATGCAGGGGCAACACGTGGGCCGCGGGTTCGGTCACCGCGGCATCGAGCTTGTCCGCCAAGGCTTTCCGCTGGGCGGCTCCGTCGTCCGTCAGGTCGTCGGTGACCGGATCCCCATCCGGCCGCCGGACGGCAGCGGCCAGCCGGGCGAGGGCGTCCTCGTACGCCGGACGCACCTGACTGTCCGGCAGCCCGAGCCCGTCGGCGATCTCGGTGAGCAACCGCCGTGCCGCATCCGGTGCGACCGCAGGCGATTCCCCGGACCACGGATCGGCCAGCAGCGCCGCATCGGTCCACAGTGGCGTCCCGTCGGTGCGCCACATCAGCCCGATCTGCCAGCGCGGCAACGGCTCCCCCGGATACCACTTGCCCTGGCTGCGCTGTACCAGCCCGTCCGGGGCCCAGGCGGCTTTCAGCTGGGCGGTGAGCGCCGAGGCGAGCACGCGCTTGTGCGGGCCGTCGGCGGCCGTGGTCCATTCCTCGTCGGTCTGGTTGTCGATCGAGACGAAGGTGGGTTCGCCGCCGACGGTCAGCCGCACGTCGCGCTCGGCCATCCGTTCATCGATGACGGCGCCGAGGGCCCGGATCGACTCCCATGCCTGTTCGGTGTACGGCAGGGTGACGCGCGGGTCTTCGTGCACCCGCGTCACCACGTTGACGAAGTCGAGCGTGGATTCGCAGGGCTCGACGGCGCCGGTGATCGGAGCGGCCGATTCCGGGTGCGGCGTGGCCGACAGCGGGATGTGGCCCTCCCCGGCCAGCAGACCCGAGGTCGCGTCGAGGCCGACCCAGCCGGCGCCCGGGATGTACACCTCGGCCCAGGCGTGCAGGTCGGTGAAGTCGGCGGCGGGGCCCGACGGTCCGTCGAGCGCCTCGATGTCGGCGGCCAGTTGCACCAGGTAGCCGGACACGAAGCGGGCGGCGAAGCCCATCTTCCGCAGGATGGCGACCAGCAGCCAGGCGGAGTCCCGGCACGAGCCGATGCCGGTGCGCAGGGTGTGATCCGGTGTCTGGACACCGGGTTCGAGGCGAACGCTGTAGCCGACGTCGGCATTGACCGCCCGGTTCAGCGACACCAGGAAGTCGATGGTGCCGGTGCCGGGCACCACGTCGAAGTTCCGGACCCAGGCCGCCGTCAGATCGTCGGCGTCGTCGACGGGGCGAAGGTAGGGCTTGAGGTCGTCGAGCAGGTTGTCCGGGTAGGCGAACGGGACGGTTTCGGCCCATTCCTCGATGAAGAAGTCGAACGGGTTGATGACCTTGAGGTCGGCGATCAGTCCGACGGTGATGCTCAACTTGGTGGCGCGGTTCGGAAAGACCAAGCGCCCCACGAAGTTACCGAAGGCGTCCTGTTGCCAGTTGATGAAGTGGTCGGCGGGCTCGACCTGCAGCGAATAGGCCTCGATCGGCGTCCGCGAGTGCGGTGCGGGGCGCAACCGAACCACGTGCGGGTACACCTTGACCAGCCGGTCGAACGTGTAGCTGGTGCGGTGCTCCAGCGCCACCTTGATTGCCATAGCGATCGATCCCACCACAAGAACGGGCAGGTCGCAGGGCGGAGAAAACTAGCGGCGGCGGGCCCGGTTGTACCCGGCCAGGACCAGCACCCCCGCCGCCACGATGCCGACCATGTTGACGGCCAGCTGCCCCGCCGACGCCAGGGCCACATCCCAGTCGCGCGTGGTGGCCGCAACCACCGACATCCCGGCCGCGGGGACCGTCGTCACGGAGATGAAGACCCCAACCAGCGCAGCCGATTTCGACGTCACCAGCGATAGCATCCCGGCGGCACCGGCCAGCAGCGCCACCACGAACGAGAACGGCCCGACCTGGAAGATGAAGTCCACGTTCTGCAGCTCGTGGATACTGCGCAACGTCACCCAGCCCAGCGCCTCGAAGCCGAGCGTGGCCACCGCTGTGACGAGCATCGCCGCCGGGAATCCGACGAGCAGGGCCAGCGCCGCGCGCTTCGCGAGATAGCCCTTGCGTCGCACCACCGCCACCGCCAGGGCGGCCAGCGGCCCGAATTCGGGGCCCACGACCATCGCGCCGACGACGGTGATCGCCGAATCGGTCAGCACGCCGACCGCGGCCAGCAGACACGCGATGCACAGGAACGCCATGTAGGAGATGCCGAGGCTGCTCTGCTCGCGGGTGCGCAGCACCAGCTCGTCCCAGACCACCGCGTCTTCGCCGTCGCCGTCGATCTCGTCCTCGGCGCGGTAGGCGGCCGTCGACAGCACGGTGTCGAGCACCTCCATCGTGATGGCGCCGTCCTGATCGATGCCGAGCGCCCGCAGCCCGCTGATCAGCCCGTCGGCGGCGTCACGGGCGATGTCGGCGGTGATGACGTCACCGCGCGGATCGATCGCCGCGCCCGGGTGGGCCACCACGTTGGCGATGCCGCCGTGGTGCCGGTAGAGCTCGAGTACCGAATCGGCGAGTTCCGGCGGGGTGATCACGCGTAGATGCAGCACGGCCGAAGATTACCGACCGCGGCGGCGTGCCAGCTTCATCCCGAGTTCCTCGGGCGGGACCTCGTGTCCGTCCGCACACCGGATCTCGACGGTGGCATCGGCGCCGCAGCCCAGGTGCGTCAGCCGCAGGCCGGTGTCGCCCAGGTGTTTGCGGCCCCACTCGAACATGGCCCACACCACCGGCATGAAGTCGGTGCCGGCCTGTGTCAGCACGTATTCGTCGCGGCTGCGCTGACCCGGCTCCTGGTACGGCCGTTTGGTCAGCAGGCCGGCCGCCACCAGTTCGGCGAGCCGCGCCGAGGTGGCCGCCTTGGTGATGCCGACCCGCTTGGCGAAGTCGTCGAAACGCGTTGTGCCGTAGTAGGCCTCACGCATGAGCAGCATGGCGGATTTGGTGCCGACCAACGACATGGTCTTCTCGATGGCGCACTGGCCGACCGCCGACCACTTGTCGCGTTCGGCGAGCACACCCTGTAGCGCTGTCATGCGAATCACTCTACCGCTGGGTTGCTCTTGCCATACTCAGGTGTTAGATCTGAGTATAGGAAGCAGTACTCAGCGTGGAGTTACAGGAGGATTCTCATGTCGGGATACACAGACCGCGATGCCGTGATCGTCGCGGCGGTGCGCACGCCGGTCGGTAAGGGCAAGGCGAACGGCGCGCTGCACGACGTACTTCCCGCCGACCTGCTCGCCCACAGCCTGCGGTCCGTGGTGGAACGCACGGGCGTCGACCCGGTTCTGGTCGACGACGTCATCGCCGGCGCCGTCACGCAAGCCGGTGACCAGGCCGCCAACATCGCCCGGAATGCCTTGCTGGGCGCCGGTTTTCCCGAGAGCGTGCCCGGCACCACCGTCGACCGCCAGTGCGGCAGTTCGCAACAGGCCATCTCGTTCGCCGCGCAGGGTGTGCTGGCCGGGTCGTACGACGCGGTGATCGCCGCGGGCGTCGAGTCCATGTCCCGCGTGCCGATGGGTGCCGCGGTCCTGCCGGGCAGCAATCCGTTCGGCGTGGGCCTGGCCGAGCGGTATCCCGACGGCCTTGTCCCCCAGGGCATCAGCGCCGAACTGATCGCGGCGCGCTGGAACTTCTCCCGCACCCAGCTCGACGAGTTCTCCGCCGCCAGCCACGAGAAGGCCGCCCGCGCCGCCAAGGACGGACTGTTCGACAACGAACTCGTGCCGGTGGCGGGCCTGACCGCCGACGAGATCATCCGGCCGGGCACCTCCGTGGAGACCCTGGCCGGGCTGAAGCCCGCGTTCTACAGCGACGCCTACGCCGCGCGCTTTCCCCAGATCCGTTGGGAGATCACGCCCGGCAACTCGTCACCGTTGTCCGACGGCAGCGCGGCGGTCATGATCACCAGCGGCGCCTTCGCGCGTAGCCATGGGCTCACGCCGCTGGCCCGCATCCACACCATGACCGCGGTCGGCTCGGATCCGCTGTACATGCTGACCGGTGTCATCCCCGCGACCGAGAAGGTGCTGGCCCGCTCCGGCCTGTCACTGTCGAACATCGATCTGTTCGAGGTGAACGAGGCCTTCGCACCCGTCGTGCTGGCCTGGGCGGCCGACACCGGAGCCGACCTGGCGAAGACCAACGTCAACGGCGGCGCCATCGCCATCGGTCACCCCCTGGGCGCCAGCGGTGCCCGCATCATGAGCACGCTGGTCAATGCCCTCGACCAGCGCGGCGGCCGCTACGGCCTGCAGGTGATGTGCGAAGGCGGCGGCATGGCGAACGCCACCATCATCGAGCGGCTGTAGCGCTCAGGCGCGCACGAGCTCGAACAGCGGGATGACGCGCGACGTCTTCGCCTGGTAGTCGGCGAAGACGGGGGCCACGGCCGTGATCAACGGATACGTGGCCTCGCGCTCGTCATCGGGCAGTTCGCGGGCGACGACGTCGTACTCCTCCAGGCCGGCGTCGGTTCCGATCTCGATATGCGCATTCGGGTTGGCGCGGAGGTTGTGCACCCAGTCCGGATGGGTCGGAGCGCCGGCCTTCGAGCCGACGATGAGGATCTTGCCGTCGACCGGCAGGTACGCCAGCGGCGACATGCGCGGCTGACCCGACTTGGCGCCCGTGGTGTGCAACAGCAGCAGATTGCCGCCCTCGAACTGGCCGCCAACCTTGCCGCCGTTGGCGCGGAACTCGTCGACGATGGCGGCGTTGAAGGCATGAAAGGACGCGGCGTCCGTGAATTCGGTCATGCCTGACCCAACCTCGCGAACCGGCCCAAATGTTCCCGTCACGGCGCGATACTTGCCTGATATTGACGGAGGTGCCGATGACGCCAGACGCGGACGCAGTTGTGGTGGGAGCCGGGTTTGCCGGCCTGTATCTGGTACACCGGCTGCGGCAGCAGGGTTTCTCGGTCCGCGTCTTCGAAGCCGCCGACGACGTCGGCGGCACCTGGTACTGGAACCGGTATCCCGGCGCGCGCGTCGACATCCCCAGCCTCGACTACATGTTCAGCTTCGACCCGGACTGGCATCGCGACTGGCAATGGTCGGAGAAGTACGCCACCCAGCCGGAAATCCTGCGGTACCTCAACCACGTCGCCGACAAGTTCGATCTGCGCCGCGATGTCACCTTCGGCACCCGGGTCACCAGCGCGCACTGGGCTGACGACGCGTGGCGCGTACGCACCGACAACGGTGACGATGTCACCTGCCGTCATCTGGTGATGGCCACCGGCTGCCTGTCGATCCCCAAGGAACCCGACATCAACGGTATCGAAACCTTCACGGGTGAAACGTTTTACACCAACCGCTGGCCGCACGAACCGGTCGACTTCACCGGCAAGCGCGTCGGGGTGATCGGCACCGGGTCGTCGGGCATCCAGTCGATTCCACTGATCGCCGCGCAGGCCGCGCAGCTGACCGTCTTCCAGCGCACACCGTGTTTCTCCATCCCGGCACACAACGGGCCGGTGTCACCGGAGAAGCAGGCGGCGCTGGCAGACGAACGCGCGTACCGGGCAGCGGCGCGGGCGTCGTTCGGCGGGGTACCGCAGGAGCGCACGCTGATCCCGACGTTCGCGGTGCCCGAGGCCTACCGTCAACAGCGCTACGAACGTGCCTGGCAGATCGGCGAACTGCTCGAAACCCTCAACATGTTCTCCGACCTGATGAGCAACCCGGCCGCCAACGCGTCGTTCGCCGACTTCGTCCGCGACAAGATCCGCGCTGCGGTCCATGACCCGCAGACCGCGGAACTGTTGTGTCCCAATGATTATCCCGTCGGCGCGAAACGACTGTGCCTCGACACCGATTACTACGCCACGTTCAACCAGCCCCATGTGCGCCTCGTCGACCTCCGCACCCAGCCGCTGGTCGGCGTCACCGAAAGCGGCGTGCAGACCGTGGGTGAATCCTTCGACTTCGACGCGCTGGTGTTCGCGACAGGGTTCGACGCCATCACCGGTGCGGTGACGGCCGTCGACATCGTCGGGCGCGACGGACTCGCACTGAAAGACAAATGGGCACAAGGGCCGTCGACCTACCTGGGCCTCACCACCACCGGATTCCCGAACCTGTTCCTCATCACCGGACCGGGCAGTCCGTCGGTGCTGTCCAACATGGCGGTATCCATCGAACAGCACGTCGAGCTCGTCGCCGAGACGGTGGCATATCTGCGCGAGCACGGCTTCGACACCATCGAACCGACGCCGACCGCCGAGGCCGGCTGGATGCAGCACGTCGCCGACGCCGGCGCCATCACCATGTTCCCGCAAGCCAATTCGTGGTACGTCGGCGCCAACATCCCCGGTAAGCCCCGGGTGTTCATGCCGTACGCGGCAGGTGTCGACTTCTATGCCGCCGCCTGCGCCGACGTGGTGCGCCAGGACTATCTCGGATTCGAGCTGACGAGGCCGAACGGTGCGCAGTGCCACGACGGCGTGGTCAGGCGGCTGCAACCGGACGTGCAGATGGTGCTGGAGATGGTGGCGGCCATGAATCCGCCTCCGCTGGAATCACTTCCCGTCGAGGTGGCCCGCGCCGCCATGGTCGAGGCCAATGCCGCCCGACCCCCGGGTCCGGACGTCGGCGAGATCATCGACGGTGTATTCGCGGGCGAACTCGAGTACCGGCTGTACCGGCCGGCGACGCCGCGGCCGCACCCGGTGATCGTCTACTTCCACGGTGGCGGCTGGGTGCTGGGCGACGCGACGTCGGACGATCCGCTGTGTCGCGATCTGTGTGTGCGGGCCGACGCGTTGGTCTTCTCGATGAATTACCGGCACGCGCCGGAACATCCGTTCCCCGCGGCCATCGACGACGGCATCGCCGCGCTGCGGTGGGTGGCCGACAACGCCGCGGCACTGGGCGGGCTCCCCGACCGACTGGCGGTCGCCGGTTGGAGCGCGGGCGGGAACATCGCCGCGGCCGTGTGCCAGTGGGCCCGCGACCACGGCGGCCCACACATCTGCGGCCAGCTCCTGCTGACCCCGGTGACCGACGCGCAGCCGTACCCGTCGTATCAGGAGAACGCCGACAGCTACGGACTGACCACGCCGCTCATGCAGTGGTTCACCGAGTTGTACGACGGCCCCGCCGACGACCCGCGGCGGTCACCGTTGCGTGGCAACCTCGCGGGTCTACCCCCGGCGCTGGTGGTGACCTGCGAGTTCGACCCACTGCGCGACGAAGGCAACGCCTACGCCGCCGCACTGGCCGCGGCCGGCGTGCCCACCGAGCACGTTCAGGCCCGCGGCCACACGCACCTGTCGATCACGATGGTCGACCTCGTCGTGTCCGGGGCGCCGATCCGGGCGCAGATGGCCGCGGCCTTGCGGAGATTCCTCAGTCCTTCTTCGGTTCCGGCTTGAAGTCGATACCCGATTCCTTGCGCTGTTGCGCGGTGATCGGTGCCGGGGCGTCGGTCAGCGGGTCGACGCCGCCGCCCGACTTCGGGAACGCGATGACGTCGCGGATGGAGTCCACCCCGGCCAGCAGCGCGGTGATGCGGTCCCAGCCGAAGGCCAGGCCGCCGTGGGGCGGCGCGCCAAAGGTGAAGGCGTCCAACAGGAATCCGAACTTGTCCTGCGCTTCGGCCTCGTCGATGCCCATCATCGCGAACACCCGCTCCTGCACATCGCGACGGTGGATACGGATCGAGCCGCCGCCGATCTCGTTGCCGTTGCAGACGATGTCGTAGGCATCGGCCATCGCGGCACCCGGGTCGGTGTCGAACGTCGCGATGGAGTCCGGCTGCGGCGCGGTGAACGCATGGTGCACCGCGGTCCAGGCGCCCGAACCGACAGCGACGTCGCCCGATGCGGTGGCCGCGTCCGCGGATTCGAACAGCGGCCAGTCGACCACCCAGGTGAACGCCCAGGCGTTCGGATCGATCAGGTCGAGGCGCTTGGCGATCTCGATGCGCGTCGCACCCAGCAGGGCACGGGCGCCCTTGGCCGGACCGGCCGCGAAGAAGATGCAGTCCCCCACCTTCGCGCCGACGTGCGCGGCCAGCCCGGCCCGTTCGTCGTCGGTGAGGTTCTTGGCCACCGGGCCGCCCAGCTCGCCGTCCTCGCCGACGAGCACGTAGGCCAGCCCCTTGTGACCGCGCTGCTTGGCGAACTCCTGCCAGCCGTCCAGCGTGCGGCGCGGCTGTGAGGCCCCGCCCGGCATGACGACCGCGCCCACGTACGGCGCCTGGAACACCCGGAACGGGGTGTTCTTGAAGTAGTCGGTGCACTCGACGAGCTCGACGGCGAAGCGCAGGTCCGGTTTGTCCGAACCGAAGCGGCGCATGGCCTCCTCGTAGCTGATGCGCGGCAGCGGCAGCGTCAGCTCGACGCCGATGAGCTGCCACAGCGCGGCCAGCACCTCTTCGGCGACGGCCATGACGTCGTCGGCGTTGACGAAGCTCATCTCGAGGTCCAGCTGGGTGAACTCGGGCTGGCGGTCGGCGCGGAAATCCTCGTCGCGGTAGCAGCGCGCGATCTGGTAGTAGCGCTCCATGCCCGCCACCATGAGCAGCTGCTTGAACAACTGCGGGCTCTGCGGAAGTGCGTAGAACGAGCCGGGCTGCAGGCGCGCGGGTACCAGGAAGTCGCGGGCGCCCTCCGGGGTCGACCGGGTCATGGTCGGCGTCTCGATCTCGACGAAGTCGTGCTTGTCGAGCACGGCGCGCGCGGCAGCGTTGACCTTGGAGCGCAACCGGATCGCGTTGCCCGGGCCTTCCCGGCGCAGGTCCAGGTAGCGGTACTTCAGGCGCGCTTCCTCGCCCGGGGTCTCGTCGAGCTGGAACGGCAGCGGCGCGCTCTCGGACAGCACCTCGAGCGTCGTCGCGTTGACCTCGATATCGCCGGTGGCGATGTCCTTGTTGGCGTTGCCCTCCGGCCGCACCTCGACGGTGCCGGTGACCAGGACGCAGAATTCGGCGCGCAGCCGGTGGGCCTGCTCCAGCACTGCGGCGTCGCGGAAGACCACCTGGGAGACTCCGGAGGCGTCACGCAGATCGATGAAGATGACGCCGCCGTGGTCGCGCCGACGCGCCACCCATCCGGCGAGGGTCACCGTCTGACCGGCATCGGTGGACCGCAACGAACCGGCGGCGTGGCTGCGCAACACGAAAATCTCCTCTGACGTCTGAATCGACCGCTAAGTCTAAGGGGCGCCTCGACCGGTATTTTGGCGACAGTGAGCTTTGCCCTCGTGGGACCCGGTGCCATCGGATCAACGATCGCCGCGCTGCTGTACGCCGCGGGTCATGAAGTCCTGCTGTGTGGACGGACGCCGCGCGAGGCCATCGAGGTGCGGATGGACGGCAGCGCGCCCATCGTCGTACCCGGCCCGGTGCACACCGATCCCGACGCTGTCGCCGGTCCGGTCGACGTGGTGCTGCTGGCGGTCAAGGACACCCAGTACGCCGCCTCCGCGCCGTGGCTGGCCCGGTTGTGCGGACCGGACACCGTGGTCTGCGCACTGCAGAACGGTGTCGAACAGGCCGACCGGCTACGGCCCTACTGCCCCGAATCCACTGTTGTACCTGCGGCGATCTGGATTGCCGCGGAGACCCGGCCCGAGGGCTGGGTGCAGGTGCTGAGCGCCCCGCGGCTGGTGCTGCCCGACGACGCGGCCGCGGGCCGCCTGGCGGCGGACCTGGAGGACAGCGGGATCGCCGTCGAGCTCGACCCGGATTTCCTCAGCGCGGCGTGGCGCAAACTGTTGGTCAACGCCGTGGTCGGGTTCATGGTGCTGTCCGGCCGGCGCTCCGGGATGTTCCGGCGCGACGACGTCGCGGCGGTGGCCCGCAGGTACCTGAGGGAGTGCCTCGCGGTCGCCCGGGCCGAGGGCGCGACACTGCCCGACGGTGTCGTCGACGAGATCGCCGACATGCTCGAGCAGGCACCGACGGACATGGCGACGTCGATGCTGATCGACCGGGAAGCGCACCGTCCGTTGGAGTGGGACATCCGCAACGGCGTCATCCAGCGCAAAGGTGCCACGCACGGCATCCCCACGCCGATCAGTGACGTGCTGGTGCCGCTGCTCGCCGCGGCCAGTGACGGACCGGGTTAGCGGCGGCCGAAGACCAGCTCGACCAACTGGTCGCGGCTGTTGACGCCGACGCGCTGGCACGCCCGGAAGATGTGGCCCTCCACGGAGCGACGGGACATCCCGAGCCGCTCCGCGATGGCGGTGTTGCTCAGCCCCTTGGCCGCCAACCCGACGATCTCGCGTTGCCGGGCGGTGATGGCCAACGGAGTCGCCGCGGCCCGCAGCGCCGGGGTGTCGGCGCCGCCGCATTCGGCCGCCAGCCGCGCCGCGGTGCCGGCCGCGCCGAGCCCCGATCCGCGCAGCCCCGCCTGTTGGTAGACGGCCGCGGCCTGCGCGGCCGCATCGGCGGCCGCCACCCGGTCGCCGAAGTATTCGTAGTGCTTGGCCGCCGCCACCAGGCCGTCGCCGTCGGCCGCGGCCAGCGCGACGGCGTGCGCGGCGGCGGCCGCCGCGCGCGGCCCGCGTACCGTCAGCGCGAGCTCGGCGAGCCTGGCCGCGGTGGTGCGGTCGCCGAACTGCGTCGCGGTCTGCAGCAGCATGACCTCCCAGCCCAGCCGGCCGAGCTGACGCTCCCGAGCCGCAGCCGCCCGGGCTATCGAAATCGCTTCGGACACAGCGCCTTCGGCCGCACAGACCCAGGCATGGGCCAGCGTGCGGTCAGGATCGCGGGCGCAGGCGTCCGGGTCGGCCTGCCACCACGGCGTCGCGGCGAACTCGCGGCGCGCATCCTCGGCACGGCCCGCCATGGCATCGGCGGTGACGAGCCACAACCGAGCCAGCATCTTGCGCATGCTGCCACTATCCCGGGCACTGAAATCGGCGAGCGATTCCAGGCACAACCGGTGTGCGTCGACCAAGGCGCCCCGGCTGACGGCCGACAGGCCCGCCACGAAGGCGTGCCACGATTCGGCGACCTGCCACGAGCCCTCGATCGGGACGTCGACGGTGTCGCGGCGGATGCGTGCGATGGTGACATCGGCCTGGTCGAGGGTCCCGGCCAGCCGATGCATGTGCAGGTGCAGAAACGCCAGCGGCAGGCGCAGGTGCGACACCTCGGCACTGGTGTCGGCCAGCCGGTAGCCGGCCTCCGCGACCGTCTCGACCTCGTCGATGCGGCCCAGCTCCCCCAGGCTGCTCACCAGCGCCCACGTCGAGAGCATCTGCGCGACGGGTTCGGCAGCCGGGTCGTCGACAACCCGCCGCGCCTGCTCGATGGCGGCCGTGGACCGGCCGCGCGCCACGTCGATCGACGCGCGCAACGCCAGGGCCGTCGCGGCGACCGCGGCGTCGCCTGCCGGTATCTCGCTGTCCAGTTCGGCCTCGGCGCGGGCCGTGTGACCGAGGATCACGGCGAAGTTCAGGGCGCGCAGCAGGGCGACCTGCACCCGCAGCGGGCCGGAGGTGTCGGCGGCGAGGCGGGCGAAGATGACCTCGGCCTCCTCGCCACGCTCCTGCCAGATCAAGGCCAGCGACAGGGCGATGTCGGCTTCCAGGCCGCCACCCGCCGCCACCGCCCGCTCGGCCAGTGACTCCGCGAGCCGCATGTCCGTCAGTTGGATCGCCGCCGACGTCGCCGCGTTCAGGATCGCCGGGTCGGGGGCCAGGTCGGAGTTCAGTGTCAGCACCGCGCGGCGGACCAGATCACGCGGATCGGTGGCGGGGCGCGCGATCAGCGCGGCGGCGATCTGCCCGTGCAGGCGGCGCATCCGCAGCGAGTCGGTGCGGCGCACCTCGCCGAGCATCGGATGGGCCAGCCGCACCGACGCGGGCGTCGCGCTGCCGTCGATGCGGATCAGCCCGAGCGCTTCCGTCTCGGCGATGGCATCGGAATCCGTAACCGCCGCAAGGGTTTCGATGTCGAGTGGTTCCGTGACGGCGAGGGCGTCCAGCACATTGCGTGCGGCCGCCGGAATCTGGCCGATCCGGGTGGTGAGCAGTTCGGCGAGCGTGGGTGTCAGTCGTGGTTGCCCCTGCCACATCCACACCCCGGATTGCTGCGTCAGCCGGCCGGCGCTGACCTCGGTGTCCAACAGGTGGCGCAGATACAGGACGTTGCCCTGCGTGTACTGCCACAGCTGTTGCACACACCGTGAATGCACCGGCCCACCCAGGATGCGCTCGACCAGCTTCGCGATGGCTGCCGAGGAAAGTGGTTGCAGTTCAATGCGTTCCAGTATGTCGTCTTTCCAGATCGCGGTGATGGCGTCCGGAGCCGGTTCGCCCGATCGCAGAGTGAGCACGACGGTGGCCAGCTTCCGTGCGACGAGTTGATGCACGGCAAAGGCCGACAGATCGTCGAGCAGGTGCGCGTCATCGACACCGACGACCACCGCGCCCGTCGGCGCGGCGCCGATCACTCCGTCGATCACCTCCCGCACTCGGCGCAACGGATCGGGGCCGAAGTCGCTGGCGATGTCGGCGAACGCGCCCAACGGGATGCTGCGGGCCGACGCCGTGCCGGCGATCCATCGCGAGCGCCCCGGCGGCCGGCAGGCGGTGACGACTTCACGCGCGAGGCGCGTCTTGCCGACACCGGCAGCGCCCGACAAGACGATGCCGCGAGCCCGGTCCGGGCGACGGATAGCCGTCTCGATCGCCCGCAGTTCCTCGGCTCGTCCATGCAGGGGCCACTCGTGGATCACTATGGATCACCTCCGGCGCGCCCCAGCCCCAGCAAACTCACACCATTTACACCAGATGCTGCCAGGTTCGCCGGGGGCAAACAATAGCTGCGCTACATGATTGGGGTAGGGCCTTACCTCAGTCCCGGGCGGTCGGCCGCCGTACCGTCCAATCACCGGCGCGATCGCCGGCGCTGGGCGGAGGCGGAAGGGGCGGATCATGGTTCATGCCAATCACATCGGGCGAATCGGGGCGCTGGCGGTGGCATTGGGCGTCGGACTGGCCGTCGCACCCAGCGTGGCCTCGGCCAAGCCGGCTCCGTCTTCGCCGACGTCGGATGGGCCGGGAGCCACCGCACCCACCGCTCCCGGCCAGAACATGGCCGTCGCCACCAACGGCGTAACGCGGGTGCAGAGGGGCGACGCCACCGCGACCTCCGACGGCAAGGGCTCGGTGGCCATCGCCCGCGGATCCGACGCGACGGCGATCTCGTCGGGCGGCCAGGGGTCACTGGCCATCGCCCGCGGCGACGGCGCCACCGCCATCATCAACACGCGCGCATGCGAAACCTGCCTGGCCGGCTCGGGCAACAAGGTCACCGCCAGCGGCACCGGAGCCACGGCCACCGCAAGCGGATCAGGGAACCGCGTCCTTGCCTCCGGCGCCGGCAGTACGGCCACCGTCACCGGAGTCGACAACACGGTCACGGCCTCCGGTTCCGGCAGCGAGGCCACCGTCAGCGGGTCCGACAACACCGTGCGCGCCTCCGGTATCGACAGCGAGGCCACCGTCACCGGCTCCCGCAACGCCGTCGACGCCACAGGTCTGGACAGCACCGTCTCGTTGATCGGATCCGACAACACCGTGGCCGCGACCGGGGCCCGCAATGTCGTCGTCGTGCGGGGCTCGGACAACGACGTCACCAGCAGCGGCAGTACGAACACCGACACCGTCACCGTGCGAGTCACCGGCGACCACAACGACGTATCCACCGACGGTGTCGACAGTGGCGCCTCGGTCAGCGGCGACAGCAACGATGTGGCGACGGTTGGCCCCCACAGCTCTGCCTACGTGGTCGGCGACAGCAACACGGCAAGCGCCATCGGCGACCACACCACCGCCTGGATCGAGGGAGATCACAGCACGGCCGACGCCCTCGGCGACTTCAGCAGCGCGCAGGTCTACGGCGACGGCAGCTCCGCCAAGGCCGGCTTGACATCGACAGATTCCGGAAACAGCGTGCAGGTGAACGGGAACAACAGCGCGGCAGAGGCCGGAAACGGTTCGTACAACGATGTCGACGTGAACGGGAACGACAGCACCGCCGCGGCGTTCGGCACGTCCAACACGGTGAGTGCCGAAGGTCCGGACAGCCACGCCGTCGCCATCGGCTTTGGCAAAACCGTCGAGTCCGGACCTGGCGAAACCGTCGTCAATCCCTAGCTCAGCAGCCGGCGTACTTCGTCGTCGCCGACCTGGCCGAAATCGCGGTACGACTCCCCCACCGCCGCAAAGGGCGTCGGCATATCGGCACACACCACGTCGTCCGCGATTCCCATGAGCTGGCGGCACGCCGCTTCCGTGCCGACTGGCACCGCGACCACCAGGGTCCGCGGCCCGCTCTCCCGCACCACTTCGGCGGCGACGCGCATGCTGGCGCCGGTGGCCATGCCGTCGTCGGCGAGGATCACGGTGCGCCCCTTGACGTTCGGCGGTGGCCGCCCCTGGCGGTAATCGGTTTCCCGCCGCTGCAGCTCGCACCCCTCGGCTTCCGCGACCTCGGACAGCGTCTGCTGTGAAATCTGCAGCGGCCCAACCACATCCTCATTGACGACGACGTGACCGCCGCCGCCGATCGCGCCCATCGCGTACTCCTCGTGGCCGGGGACGCCCAGCTTGCGGATGATGAGCGCGTCGAGCGGCGCGTCGAGAGCACGGGCGATTTCGTGGGCGACAGGAACACCGCCGCGGGCCAGACCGAGCACGACGACATCCCGCCTGCCGCGGTACGCCGTCAGCAGACCGGCCAATACGCGCCCCGCTTCTGAACGATCACGAAAGACGCGCCTCGATGCATGGTTTCGCGTAGCTCCGATCCTATTCCCATCAGCACTTTTCAGTGGTATTCCGTAATTGACAGGGCAGATGAAAACCGTTTCGAGGAGGCAGAAGTGAAGGTCACCGGAACAGCTGTTGCGGTTCTCTCGGTCGTCGGCATCGCCACCGCGCCGATCGCGTCGGCCGGTTACCCGCTGGTCGGCAAGCTGGGCAGCGCCATGACGATGACGGACAGCGTCGGTCAGGTCCAGCTGAGTTGGCAGGTCGCGGACCTCAAGCCGAGCTCCGATGTCATGCCGGGCTACCGGGTCGCCGGAAAGCTGTGGGAGGCCACGGCCACCGTCCGCGCCCTGAGCGGCCCGGTGACCCCGGCCATCTCGCAGTTCAACGCCGTTGCACCGAACCAGGCGGCGTACCGGGTGCTGTGGATGGTGGCCAGCCCGGTCAACATCAGCGGCGCCACCATTCCGCAGGGCGGGCAGTCGACCGGAAAGATCCACTTCGACGTCACCGGCCCGGCCCCCACGACGGTGACGATGAACAACGGCATGGAAGACCTGATGGTCTGGACTCCGTGAACCAGTAGACACCCTGTTCTATCGTGTCTACTCATGAAGACCTACCAGTGCGAGCGCGTCGGCGTCGACTTCATCGACAGCGCACCGTTCCGCTTCGTCAGCAAGGTCGATCTTGCGGTCAAGCCGGAGCAGTTGTTCGAGGTCTTCTCGGATGAGACGTCCTGGCCGCGCTGGGCGACGCTGATCACCAACGTCGAGTGGACCAGCCCGAAACCGTACGGCGTGGGCACCACGCGCACGGTGACCATGCGCGGCCACATCGTCGGCGACGAGGAGTTCATCGCCTGGGAACCGTTCTCCTACATGGCGTTCCGGTTCAACACCAGCACCTCGAACATGCTGTCGGCGTTCGCCGAGGGTTACACCGTCGAGGAAACCGCCGATGGCTGTCACCTGACGTGGGTCATGGCGATGAAGCCCAAGGGCCTCGCCGGCGAGCTGGGCATGCGGGCCGGCCGGCCGATGATGGCGTGGCTGTTCCAGCGGTTCCTGCACAACCTGCGCCGCTACACCGACGAGCGCTACGGGGACGCAAGCTAGGGCGCGTAGAGCCCTTCCCACACTTCGCGGCGCGCCTGGTCCGGGTCATCGATGGTCTCGTCGCGCATCGAGCCGATCACCCGGGTGGCCCGACGGTCGGTGTCGTAGGTCGGCCAATTGGCCAGCGCCGCCGTCGCGAAATCCAGCCAGGTGCGCTGCATGCGCCGGCCGACCGACGGCTGCACCTGACGCCCGAGCGGATGCAGCATCCGGCCGAGGTACGAGCCGTAGCTGTGCTGGATGTGCACGATCTCGCTGCCGTGCGTCGCGCCGAGCCCCAGCACTTTCAGCGTCCAGGTGGTGTGGTCGAACCGGTAGACGTGCGTCGGCGCGTGCCCGCTGTAGGCGTCCGCGAAGGCCCATGTCGGGGCGCCGAACATGACGTCGGAGCCGATCGCGATGAGCGCCCGGCGCCGCGGATAGCTCGGATAGGCCTGCAGCACAGCATCTTTGGCGTGCGGGGCGACACGTGCGAAATAGTCGTCGACCATGGGCACGGTGGTGGGCAGCATGGGTGGCCGGCCCCAGGCGAACATCGATGCCTCGCGGCTGTTGGTGCCGACGATCAGCGGAATCTTGGCCACGGCACCGGCCCGGGCGGCAAGCACCGGATGATCGGGCAGCAGGTCGACGCCGTAGGTCAGTCCGTAGGCCAGCTTGGGGCTGTTGGCCGCACTCTCCCCCTGCAGCTGGCCGGCGGCTCGGCGCAGCTGACGCTGGGGCAGCGCGACGATCTCGTCGACGGGGACGTCCAACCGGCGGACGAACTCGTGCGCCTGGCGGGCCCGGGTCTCACGGTCGGCGATGAGCGGTAGCGCCGGGCTCTGCGCGATGGCCCGGCCGAACAGACCGTCGGCCGCGGGGCTGGCCAGCAGCGCCAGCACCGACGTCGCACCTGCGGATTCGCCGAAGACGGTGACCTGGTCGGGGTCGCCGCCGAACGCGGCGATGTTGTCGCGCACCCATTGCAGTGCCGCGATCTGGTCCCGCAGACACAGGTTGTCGTCGAACCCGGGACCCAGATCGCCGAGTTCGAAGCCGCCGAACACGCCGAGCCGATACGTGACGTTGACGACCACCACATTGCCGTTGGCCGCCAACCGGGACCCGTTGTACAGCTGCAACTGGCCGGCCCCGAACACGAACGCACCGCCGGGAATCCACACCATCACCGGCAGCGCAGCCGTCACGTCGGGTGACCAGACAGTGACGGTCAGGCAGGCCTCGTCACGCATCTTGGGGTCGTCGCGGCCGCCGCCGACGAACGACTTGCCCTGCGGCGGGATGGGTCCGTGATCGATGGCTTCGCGAACGCCGGACCACGGGATCAGCGGTTGCGGAGCGCGGAAACGCAACGGCCCGACGGGCTGCTCGGCGTAGCCGACGCCCCGCCAGACGTAGACACCGCCTTCCGTGGTGCCCCTGAGGGCGCCCGCGACGGTGTGAACGATGGTCGAACGGTCGATGGTTTCGGGCTGGACGGCCACGTCATGAATCCTAGTGTGGAAAGCTGACATCCAGTCGTATTCGAGGCCCGGACGGAGCGGTGATGTCCTTCAACGAAGGTATGCAGATCGACACGAGCAACACGTCGACCAGCGGGGGCGGTGGCTTCGGCGGCCGGGGTCTGGCGATCGGCGGCGGCATGGGCGGCTTGGTGATCGTGGTCGTCGCCATGTTCCTCGGCGTGGATCCCAGTTCGATTCTCGGCCACCAGAGCCAGGCGCCGCAGTCCAGCCAGGGATCGAGCGCCTACGACCTGAGCAAGTGCAAGACCGGCGCGGACGCCAACAAGTACCTGGAGTGCCGCATCGTGGCTACGGGCAACTCGGTGGACGGCGTGTGGTCGCAGCTACTGAAGGGCTACACACCGCCGAAGATCCGGCTGTTCCGGGGACAGGTCAACACCGCGTGCGGCCCGGCCGACACCTCTGTGGGCCCCTTCTACTGCCCCGGCGACAAGGTCGCCTACTTCGACACCAGCTTCTTCCAGACCCTGGTCGACGAATTCGGTTCCAGCGGTGGACCTTTGGCGCAGGAATACGTGGTGGCCCACGAGTTCGGCCACCATGTGCAGAACCTACTCGGAGACATCGGCAAGGCCCAGCGCGGGCCGAAGGGCGCCGAGGGCAACAGCGTGCGCACCGAGCTGCAGGCCGACTGCTACGCCGGCGTGTGGGCGCACTACGCGTCGACGGTCAAGCAGAAGAGCACGGGTGTGCCGTTCCTGCAGCCGTTGAGCGACAAGGACATTGCCGACGCGCTGTCGGCGGCCTCGTCGGTCGGTGACGATCACATCCAGAAGCAGGCCACCGGACGCGTGAACCCGGAGTCCTGGACGCACGGGTCGTCGGCCGAACGGCAGAAGTGGTTCACCACCGGTTACCAGACCGGTGACCCCAAGCAGTGCGACACGTACAACGCGCAGGATCTGGGCTAGTCACGCAGCACGCGGGGCCGCGATCCCTTGTCGATGATCGCGAGATGGACCCTGCGGGTGAGGACCTGTAGTCCGGTCGGCATTGGCGGTGCGGTGGAGGTGTAGACCGCTCCCGATGGGGTGGTCAGCGCGATGGTGTGCCGCCCGAACCGGTCATAGGTCGCCGCGGCCTGCCAGCCAGGTTCCTCTTTGACGTAATTGCAGTGCTCACACAGACCATCCCCGTTATGCGCGCTGGTGGGCCCGTGGTGCGCGTGCGGCCGGACGTGGTCGGTGTGCCGAATCCGGGCGTTGCAATACGGCGTCCGGCACAGCTGATCGCGCAACCCGATGAACGTCGCCAGGCCCTTCGGGAATGTTCGGGAAATGGATTCCATCGCCACCAGCTTGTTCGTGCCCGGCTGGGCATACAGGCGCCGCAACGCCGCCGTGCCCTCGGCCGCCGCGGCCAGCACCATGTCGCGAGCCAGGGCCGCCGGAATGGGCCCGTACCCGTCCAACTGCGCGGGCTGCTCACCCCCGGTCAGCAGCGTCTCATCCGAAAGCACCAGATTCACCGCCACCGGCACCGGCGACCGCACCGGATCGCGCCCCGTGACCCGCTCCACCACCACATCAGCCATCACCTGCCCACGGCTACGCCCCGAGCCCGCCGCCACCACCGACGCCGCCTCCCGGACGAGCGTCTGGCGCACCAACTGCCCCTGAGCCGCGGGCAGGAGCACCGTCATCGACATCATCCCGTCACCGGCCACGCGGAACCGCACATGCCGAGAGGCCCGTGCCCGCGTCATCTTCTCCAGCACGGTCTGCTGATCCAGCTCATAGGCGATCCGTGCGGCCTCCGCCGACACCTCGGCGTTGCCCAAACCAACCAACGGGGCCGGGTCGCCGCACAGCTCGACATCCAGCAGCCGGCGATCCAACACCGACAGGCACGCCGCCTCTTTCGTGATCAACTCGGCCCGATGCTCCGACAGCACCCCGGATTCCAACGCGGCCAGCGTGCACGGCATATCCGCGGTCAGAATGCGGGCCATCACCATCAACCGCTCACCCCGATGCGGCGACTCCCGCCGCGCCAGCCCCACCTCCGAGCCCAACGCCGCCCGCGACACCCGCGGCCCACCCGCCCGCGCCGCCGCGATCCGGCGGGCCTCCAACGCCGCCGCCAACCGCGCCTGCTCCGCCGCCGCGGCCGACTTCACCCGCTCGAGCTGAGTCATGCGACCCAACAACGCCGCCTCATCGGCATCAGGGTCCACCACCAGGCTTTCGCTCATACGTTCGAAGTTACACCCCGCCCCCGACAAGTGCCACGACCAAGACCGGTTTCCCGAATCGTTGACCACTTTGAACAAATTTCGTTAATGTGTGCAAATGCCCGCCAAGCCGCCGCCGCCGCGCACCATCTCGCCGGCGCTACTCGAAGCCACCGCGGAGACCCTCCACCGTTTGGGCCCAAGGCAATTCAGCCTCACGGCAGTCGCCGAGACCGCCGGCGTCTCGCGAGGCACGTTGTACAACGCGCTCGGCGGCCGCGACCACGCAATCAGCGTCGCGTTGGATCACCTGGCATCCAAGTTCGTCGACGGCATGGCCGCCGAGATCGACAAGCAGTCCACGCTGGCCGACCAGGTCGCCGCTGCCGCGGTCCTGATCTGCGCGCACCGGCAGAGCTCGCCCTCTGCGCCGCAGAAGGGCATCAACGAGGGCATCGTCGTCCTGCTGTTGCGCAACATCGGCGAGGACCTCATGAAGCGCGCCGTCGAGCTCTGGAAGCCACGCGTCAAAGCCGCGCAGCGCGATGGCGAGATCGGCGCGGGCGTCGACCCGGCTCGCGCCGGCGAATGGATCGTCCGAGTGCTGCTGAGCTTCGAACTGCTCCCACCCATCGGGGTCAACCTCGACAACCCCCGCGCCATCCGGCGCTTCGTCACCGACCACATCATCAATGGACTCAACGGAGAGGCACCATGACCACACCCGACCACGAAGTGGTCATCATCGGCGCTGGGCCCGGCGGTATCGCCTCCGCCCACCTGTTGCAGCAGAAAGGGATTCACGACTTCGTCATCGTCGACCGGGGCGACGACTTCGGTGGCACCTGGCGCGACAATCACTATCCGGGGCTCGCCGTCGACATCCCGTCACCGTGGTACCAGCTGTCGTTCGCGCCGAACCCCGACTGGAGCCGGTTCTTCGCGCCGGGGCCGGAGATCTACGCCTACCTGCGTGACACCGCGGACAAGCTGGGCCTGCGACCACACCTGCGGGCGAACTCCGAGGTGCTGCGCCAGCAGTGGGACGACGACGCCGGCATGTGGCGGTTGTCCATCCGCAACCAGCCGGAGTTGACGGCGCGGTTCCTGATCAGCTCGGTCGGCGGTTACGTCAACGCCAAGAACGTCGTCGACATCGACGGCATCGAGGATTTCGAGGGCACCATCCTGCGCCCGAACGCCTGGGACGACGACTACGACGTCCGCGGCAAACGGGTCGCGGTGATCGGCACCGGCTCCAGCGGCGTGCAGATCACCGCAGCGTTGTCCGGCGTCGCCGCGAATCTCGATGTCTACCAACGCACTCCGGCGTGGGTACTGCCCAAGATCGACTTCGACATCCCGCCGTGGCTGCGGCGCCTGTTCAGAGTGCCTGGCTTCGTCAGCGCGATCAACACCTTCGGCCGGCTGTTGATGGACGTCACGATGGTGGTGCCGATCGTCCACGTTTTCTCCCGGCTGCCCCGCACGGTGCTGACCAAGCTCATGCCCCTGTACGACGGCAACAGCCGCAATCTGTACCGGTTGCTACTGCGGGCGACCGTGCAGGACCCGGCAACCCGCAAGGCGCTGCTCCCCCGGTACGGCATCATGGCCAAACGCCCGGTGATCTCCAGCTCGTTCCTGCCGGCGCTCAACCATCCGGATACCCACCTGATCACCACGCCCATCGAGCGGATCACCCGCGACGGTGTCCGCACGGTGGACGGCGTGGACCACCCGGCCGACCTTCTGGTCACCGCCACGGGCTACGAACTGTGGACCGACCCGGAGACGTACCGCCCGGGAACCATCCTGGGCGCAGGCGGTTTCGACCTCGCCGAGTACTACCGCGCCCACGGACTGCACGCCTATGCCGGCACTGCGCACCCGCGGCTGCCCAACCGCTGGGAGATCGTCGGCCCGCTCGGATTCGTCGGCTTCGCCTGGATGGATTGGGTCGAAACCGTTGCCGCCCACGCCGTTCGGATGATCGACGCGGCCCGCGGCCGGGCCGAGGCACCTGTCGTCGCGGTGAGCAATGACGCGTTCCACAGGTGGAACGCCCTCATGGACCGGCGTGGGCGCACCGCGCACACGTACTACACCCGTGCGACCGAACTGAACACCTACTTCGTCAACTCGCAGCACGAAACCCCCTACTACCGACCGCAAACCATCACCGGCTCAAGGATTTTCGCGCGGCGATCACCGCTGACGGACTACGAGTTCAGCGACGTCCGGACCGCCACGAGGAGTGAGGAGCTCAGCGCATGACCGATCAACCGCTGGCCGGCAAGGTTGCTTTCGTCACCGGAGCGGCGCGCGGACAGGGCCGTTCGCACTGTGTGCGGCTGGCGCGCGCCGGTGCCGACATCGTCGCCATCGACGCCTGTGCGCCCGTGGCGGAGGCCAACGGCTACGAGCCCGCGACTCCCGCGGACCTGGCCGAGACGGTGAACCTCGTCGAAGGTGAAGGCCGCAAGATCTACGCCAAGCAGGTCGACGTCCGGGACGCCGAAGGGCAGCAGCGCGTGGTCGCCGAGACCATCGAGCAGTTCGGCCGGCTGGACATCGTGGTGGCCAATGCGGGCGTGCTGAACTGGGGGCGGCTCTGGGAGATTTCCCCACAGCAGTGGCAGGACACCCTGGACATCAACCTGACCGGCGTGTGGAACACCATCCGGGCCGTGGTGCCGGCGATGATCGCGGCCGGCAACGGTGGGTCGATCATCGCCACCAGTTCGGCGGCCGGCATCAAGGCGGTGCCCGGTTGCGGGCACTACTGCGCCAGCAAGTTCGGCGTCGTGGGCATGATCAACGCGCTGGCCGTCGAACTGGGTGAGTACGGCATCCGCGTGAATTCGGTACACCCGTACGGCACCGACACCCCGATGGGCAACGACGTGTCGATGTACCAGGTCCTGCAGGACCATCCGCAGTACATCCACAGCTTCTCCCCCGGCGCGCTGCCGACGGATTCACTCATCAAGCCGGACCAGATCTCGGACATCGTGGTGTGGCTGGCGAGCGACGCATCGTCGTTGGTGACGGCGGCGCAAATCCCGGCAGACAAGGGTTATCTCAAGATCTGACCGGGTAACCTCAGTCGCCATGGCGAAGTCGAACGCCGAGGTGGCAAACAACAGTCTCGACGCGCAGGCGCGCGCCACACAGTTCATGCGCTCGGCCCTCGACATCCTCGGCGAGACCGGCCGCACGGAGTTCACGGTGCTGCAGGTCGTGGAGCGTTCGAAGACGTCGTTGCGCGCCTTCTATCAGCACTTCGCCACCAAGGACGAGCTGGTGCTGGCGCTGATCGACGCGATGCTGACCGAGTTCACCACCACATGGCAGGCCGAGGCGGCCGAGCTGAGCCCCGCGGACGCGCTGCGTGAGCTGGTCGACCGCATCTGCGTGCCGCCCGCGTCGAGCACCCAGGACCGCATCAACCGCGGGCTCACCTTCTACCACGATCGCCTGGCCGAAACGATGCCGGACGACTACGGCCGGGTGCTGACACCGTTGCACGCGCTCATCGTCGACATCGTCGAACGCGGAATGGCCGACGGCACCTTTGCCCCCGGCCTCGACGTCGAGGCCACGGCGGCTCTGGTCATGCAGACCATCTTCGGCGCCCTGCGACTGCGCGCACTGGGACCGGGCCTCGAGCTCACCCCGATCGGCAGCGAGCGCATCTATGCGTTCTGTCTGCGCGCGTTGGAGAATTGATGACTTCTGGCCCTGTCTGAGCCGTTCCGCGGTGGGCAGTGTGGACTCATGATGAAAACCGCCGTCGCACTCGGGGAAATCGAGGACGCAGTTCATTCGGCCTGCCGTGCACCGTCGTTCCACAACAGCCAGCCGTGGACCTGGGTGCTGGAATCGACGACTTTGCGGCTGTTTGTCGATCCCGACCAACTGGTGGACACCGACAGCTCGGGCCGGCAGGCAATACTGAGCTGCGGCGCGGCCCTGGACCATCTACGCGTGGTCATGGCGGCCCGCGGGTGGGAGACCCTGGTCGACCGCTTTCCCAATCCCAACAACCGGCACCACCTGGCCGACATCGAGTTCCGGCCGGCGGCCGGCATCACGACTGCCCAGCGCAGGGACGCCGACGCCGTCGCGCGCCGGCGCACCGACCGGCTGCCCTATGGCCCCGTCGAGAATTTGGCGGCGTTCGAGATGCTGCTGCGGCCGGCAGTCCAGGACCGCCCCACCCACGTCGACCTCATCACGCCGCAGCAGCGCGACAAAGTCGCCGAAGCCTCCCATCTCGCCGAGTCACTGCGCATGTACGACACCTCATATCACGCTGAATTGGCCTGGTGGACAGCTCCTTTCGGGGCCACCACCGGAATTCCGCACAGCGCACTGGTGTCGGCCGCGGAATCCGACCGCGTCGAGGTCGGACGCACCTTCCCGGTGACGCATATCAGGGAACGGCGGCAGGACATCGGAGACGACCAGGCCACCATCGTGGTGATCTCGGCGCTCGACGACACCCCGCAGGGCATCCTGGCATGTGGCGAGACATTGTCGGCGGTGCTCGTCGAAGCCACCGGCGCCGGGCTGGCGAGTTGCACCCTGACGCACGTGACCGAACACCCCGCCACCCGCGACATCATCAGTGGACTCACGGGCCATGCGCTACCGCAGGTTCTGGTGCGGATCGGCGTCGCACCCGAATTCGACGATGTGCCGCCGCCGACACCGCGCCGTCCGTTGTCGGATGTCTTTCAGGTCCGGGCCGGTTGACCTCGACGTAGCCTGGCCCCATGCGTGCATGGCGAGTGCGTGAGCCCGGGCCGATCGAACGCGGTCCGCTCGAATTCGGCTCCGTCGATGTCCCGGCGCCCGGGGACGGTGAAGTGCTCATCGCCGTGCGGGCGTGCGGCGTGTGCCGCACGGACCTGCACGTCGCCGAGGGCGACCTGCCGGTGCACCGACCGTTCGTCATCCCGGGCCACGAAGTGGTCGGCGAGGTGGTGGCTGTCGGCGAACACATCGACGCGCAGCTCGCCGTCGGCGATCGCGTCGGGGTGGCCTGGCTGCGGCACACCTGCGGCAGCTGCCGATTCTGCCTCCGCGGCGCGGAGAACCTGTGCCCGCATTCTCGCTACACCGGCTGGGACGCCGACGGCGGCTACGCCGAATTCGTCACGGCACCAGCCGATTACGTGCACCCGCTGCCCGCGGGATACACCGATGCCGAACTCGCCCCGCTGCTGTGCGCCGGCATCATCGGCTATCGGTCGTTGCTCCGGGCCGACCTGCCCGCCGGTGGCCGGCTCGGAATCTACGGCTTCGGCGGCAGTGCCCACATCACCGCGCAGGTGGCACTCGCCCGGGGCGCCGAGGTGCACGTCATGACCCGGGGCGAGGCTGCCCGGCGACTCGCACTCGACCTCGGTGCCGCCTCGGCTCAGGACGCCACGGCGCGGCCACCTGTCGCCCTGGACGCCGCGATCCTGTTCGCGCCCGTCGGTGATCTGGTGCTCCCGGCGCTCGAAGCCCTCGACCGCGGCGGCACCCTGGCAATCGCCGGCATTCATCTCAGCGACATCCCCGAACTGAACTATCAGCGCCACCTATTCCAGGAACGCCAGGTGCGGTCGGTGGCATCGAATACCCGCACCGATGCCCGGGAATTCCTCGCCTTCGCCGGCAGCCACCACATCGATGTCACGACCCCGATCTATCCCCTCGACCACGCGGACCAGGCCCTCGGGGATCTGGCCGCCGGACGAATCTCGGGCGCCGCGGTCCTGCAGATCGCCTGAGTCAGAACAACGCAGGCTGCACCGCCCCGGCGGACCCTGCCGCCGGGGCGGTACGCATGGTGTCAAGTCTGTTCGCCCCGTTGCCGAGGCCGTATCGGGCAACCAGCGGCGCGACCCGGTTGCGCAGCTGTTCGCGGTACTGCGGACCGAGATACGCACCGCGCCCGTACAATTCGCGGTACCTGGGCAGCAGTTCGGGATACGTCGAGCCCAGCCACGCCAGGAACCAGCCACGCGTCGCGCCGCGCAGGTGCAGTCCGAAGACCGTCACACCCGTGGCGCCGGCCGCCGCGATCCGCGACAGCAGCGCCTCCAGATGCGCCTGCGAGTCGGTCAGGTACGGCAGCACCGGCGCCACCATCACATGGCAATCGAGCCCGGCCGCCGCGATCGCCGAGATGAGCTCCAAGCGCGCGGCCGGCGTGGGAGTCCCCGGTTCGACCGACCGATGCAGATCGGGGTCCAGCATCGCCAACGACACCGCGACGCTGACCCCGACCCGGGCACCCGCGTCGACGATCAGTGGCAGGTCACGGCGCAGCAGCGTGCCCTTTGTCAGGATCGAGAACGGCGTCCCGGAATCGGCCAGCGCCGCGATGATTCCCGGCATCAGCGCGTACCGGCCCTCGGCCCGTTGATAGGGATCGGTATTGGTGCCCAGCGCGACGGCGTCGCGCGTCCAGGAACGCCGAAAGAGCTCCCGCCGCAACACTTCCGCGACATTCGTCTTCACCACGAGTTCACGGTCGAAATCATTTCCGGAGTCGAAGTCCAGATACTCGTGCGTGGGCCGGGCGAAGCAGTATCGGCACGCGTGCGAGCAGCCGCGGTAGGCGTTGACGGTGTACCGGAACGGCAGATTCGAAGCTTCCGGCACCTTGTTCAGCGCCGACTTGCAGAGCACCTCATGAAACGTGATGCCGTCGAACTTGGGGACCCGGACGCTGCGTACCAACCCGAGCCGTTCCAGGCCCGGTAGAGCGCCGTCCGCTTCGGCCCGCGCCACCGCCTGCCCGTCCCACCGCACACTTCATTCGAACAATTGTTCGACGCTTTGTCAAGCCTCGCCGGGTTCGTCGACGAGCAACAGGTGGTCGATCGCGGTGACGGTCTCGGGGGCCAGCCCCTCGCGAATCACGGCATCCAGCAAGCGTGCTGCGACGGTCCTGAGCTTCATCTGGGTGGCTTGCGACCGCCACTTCAGAATCTCGAAGGCCCGGTCGGCGTCGATGCCGTAGGCGGCCATGAGGATGCCCTTGGCCTGGTCGATCACGGCGCGCGATTCCACCACCGAGGCCATGGCCACGGTGAGATCGGACTGGATGCCGGCGGTGACGTCGATGTAGTAGCCGTGGGTGCCGGTGAGCTCGCCGTCCTCGTCGGTCATCCGGTCGCTGACCACCACGACCCAGTGGACCTTGCCGTCGGCATCGACGATGCGGTGCCGGCTGCTGAACAACCCACCCGTCTGCACCCGCTCGAGAATCTCGGCGACCTTGGCCCGGTCGTCAGGATGCTTGTGACTCAGCAGCAATTCGGTGGTGGGCTCCACTTCCCCCAGCGCGTAGCCGTGCATGCGGGCCACCTCTTCGGACCACACCCACCGTTGTTCGGCGAGGTGGAACTGGAAGCTGCCGACATGTTGCGCAGCGCCGCCGCTGAACACGGCAGCGACGTCCCAGGATTCGGAGTCGGCGATTTCGCCGTCGGTTTCGCTCATGTCGTTGTTGGTGGCAGGGAGCCGCAGTCATCGTAACTCGCGACCGGGATTGTCCGCCCGGCTTGCCGGGTACGTGGCCCACATGACGCATATCGGTTGCTTCCTCAGCTGCGAACAGTTCGATCCGCACAACCTGATCGCTCAGGCCAGACGAGCCGAGGAAGCCGGTTTTCACGCACTGTGGGTGTCCGACCATTTCCACCCGTGGACCGACGCACAGGGCCAAAGCCCGTTCGTCTGGGGCGTTCTGGGCGCGCTGTCCGAGGTGACGGCGCTGCCTGTCACCACCGCCGTCACCTGCCCGACGTTCCGGATGCATCCCGCGATCATCGCGCAGGCCGCCGCCACCGCCGCCGTTCAGCTGCGGGGCGGCTTCCGGCTGGGCATCGGCAGCGGCGAGGCGCTGAACGAGCACATCCTCGGGGACCCGTGGCCCTCTGCCGGCGAACGACTGGACCGGCTCGCGGAGTCGGTGTCGCTCATCAGGACGCTGCACCGCGGCGAAGTGGTGAACCACGACGGGCGCTACTACCGCGTCCAGGACGCGCGCATCTACACCCTCCCGGAGCACCGCATACCGATCTACATATCGGGATTCGGCCCGCAGGCAACCCGGCTGGCCGGGCGGATCGGCGACGGGTACTGCATCACCATGCCCGACACCGACCTGGTAGCGCTCTTCCGCGAGGCCGGCGGCGGGCGTAGGCCGGTTCAGGCCGGGATGAAGGTCTGTTGGGACCTGGACCCGGAATTCGCGGCCGACACCGCCCACCGCCTGTGGGCCACCGACCAGCTACCCGGACAGCTCAATCAGATCCTGCCGCGGCCAACGGATTTCGCGTCTGCCGCGAGCCTGGTGACGCGCGAGGCCGTGACGGACGCGATCGTGTGCGGACCCGACATCGACGCCCACGTCGCACAGGTACGCAAGTACGTCGATGCCGGTGTCGACGAGATCTACGTCCAGCAGATCGGCCCGGACATGGACGGCTTCTTCGACGCCTGGGAGCGCGACGTACTGCCGGAATTCCAGGAGTCGGCCTACGCCTGAGCCGCGGCCTGACGCTCGGTGTGCGCGCCACCGGAGGCCAGCTTGCCGCCGGCGGACTCCAGGTGAGCACGCACGAACCACTGGAACTTCTCCAGTTCGGCGACCTGGCCGATCAGCATGTCCTGGGTGACCAGATCGAGTTCGTCGAGTTCGCCGATGGCCTTGCGCGCGTCCTTGATGACGCCGTCGTAGACCAGGTCGAGTGCGGCGAGGTGCGCCTGCGCGGTGTCGCGGCCGATCGAGTAGTCGTCCCAGGTGCGGTGCTTGAGAATCGCCCCCGGCGTACCGTCGGGCGACGCGCCGAGCGCCGCGATGCGCTCGGCCGTCTGATCCGCGTAAGCACGCACCAGTTCGACCTGCGGATCGATCATCTCGTGCACGCCGATGAAGTTGGGGCCCACGACATTCCAATGCACGTGCTTGAGCGTCAGATGCAGGTCGTTGTACGTGCTCAGCTGGATTTGCAGCAGGTCCCGGATCCGGCTGCTCTGCTCTTCGGACAGGCCTGGAATGGTGAATTCGCTCATGGCCTGCCTCTACCCGTACGGGGTCCGGGGCAAACACCGTTTAGTACCGGTGCGCCCCGGGTACCGCCCCGGGGTGACCGCTGTCGAAGTGCCGTTGACGCCTGGGCGGCCGTTCCCGGCGCGCCGAAAGCATCTGGGCGCTGTCCTGTACGGACTCGTCAGCACGACCGACCACAAGCTGATCGGCCAGATGTACCTGGCCGCGTCGTTCGCGTTCTTCTTCAGTGGCGGGATCATGGCCCTGCTGATGCGCACCGAACTCGCCATGCCCGGTCTGCAGTTCTTGTCCAACGAGCAGTACAACCAGCTGTTCACGGTGCACGGCACCTTGATGCTGCTGTTGTATGCGACCCCTGTGGTGTTCGGTTTCGCGAATCTGGTGCTGCCCTTGCAGATCGGCGCACCCGACGTCGCCTTCCCCCGGCTCAACGCGCTGTCGTTCTGGCTGTTCCTGTTCGGTGGACTGCTCGTGCTGGCCGGATTCGTCGTGCCCGGCGGTGCGGCGGATTTCGGGTGGACGGGCTACACGCCGTTGTCCGACGTCGTCCGCTCACCCGGGTCCGGCGGCGACCTGTGGGCCGTGGGCCTGATCGTCTCGGGTCTCGGCACCATCCTCGGTGCGGTCAACATGATCACCACCGTGGTCTGCATGCGCTGCCCCGGAATGACCATGTTTCGCATGCCCATCTTCACCTGGAACATCGTCGCCACCGGCGTGCTGATCCTCCTCGCCTTCCCGATCCTGACCGCGGCCCTGTTCGGCCTGCTCGCGCAGCGTCACCTCGGGGCGCACATCTACGACCCCGCCAACGGCGGCGCGATCCTGTGGCAACACCTGTTCTGGTTCTTCGGGCACCCCGAGGTCTATATCGTGGCGCTGCCGTTCTTCGGCATCGTCACCGAGATCATCCCGGTGTTCTCCCGCAAGCCGATATTCGGTTACACCACACTGGTTTACGCGACGTGGGCCATCACCGTGCTGTCGGTCGCGGTATGGGCCCACCATATGTTCGCCACGGGTGCGGTGCTGCTGCCGTTCTTCTCGTTCATGACCTTCCTGATCGCGGTGCCCACCGGCATCAAATTCTGGAACTGGATCGGCACCATGTGGAAGGGACAGCTGACCTTCGAGACGCCGATGCTGTTCTCGGTGGGCTTCCTCGTCACCTTCCTGTTGGGCGGACTCTCCGGCGTCCTGCTTGCCAGCCCGCCCCTCGACTTCCACGTCACGGACTCGTATTTCGTTGTGGCGCATTTCCATTACGTGCTGTTCGGCACCATCGTGTTCGCCACTTACGCCGGCATCTACTTCTGGTTCCCGAAGATGTGTGGACGACTGCTCGACGAGCGCCTCGGCAAGCTGCACTTCTGGCTGACCTTCATCGGCTTCCACACCACGTTCCTCGTGCAGCACTGGCTGGGCGATGAGGGCATGCCCCGCCGCTACGCGGACTACCTGCCCGGCGACGGCTTCGACACGCTCAATCTGGTCTCCACCATCGGGTCGTTCATCCTCGGCGTTTCGGTGCTCCCGTTCGTCTGGAACGTGTTCAAGAGCTGGCGTTACGGCGAACCCGTCGTCGTCGACGACCCGTGGGGTTACGGCAACTCGCTCGAGTGGGCGACGACCTGCCCGCCGCCGCGGCACAACTTCACCGAGCTGCCCCGAATCCGTTCGGAGCGGCCGGCTTTCGAGCTGCACTACCCGCACATGACCGAACGGATGCGCACCGAGTCGCATGTGGGCCGGTGACGATCAGTGGTGCAGGCGGTCGTGCAGTTTCTCCTGCTCGGCGGTGTCCCGGCGTTCGGCGTCGATGACGTCGTCCCGGGCAGTCGACGACGTGAGAATCAGTTCATCGAGTTTGAGCAGTATCGCGCCGGTCTGCCGGTTGGTGGTGTGCTGAATGACGAAGAGCATCACCAGTGCCACCAGCGCATTGGTGGCGTACACAGCGGTCTGCCACCACGACGGGAAGCCGGCGATGATGCCGGTCAGCAGTGCCGCGGCGACCACGGCGAACACAGCGACGCCGGTACGCAGGGAACCGGCCCAATCGGTGACGGTGTCCAGAGCGCGGGCACCGGACTTGACCGCAGTCATCGTCAGCCGGTGCTTTCGCGTTCTTCGAGACCGACGGCCTCCCGCAGTTCCTTCTCGTCGTCGCGGAGGCCCTCGTTCTCGTTGCCCATGTGGTGCATCACATCCGCCAGCGCGTCGGCGATGGCGTTGAGCTTGTGCTGAAGCGCGTCACCGGCGCGTCGTTCGGTGTTCTGCAGCAGGGCCACCAGCAGGAACGTGATGATCGTCGTGATCGTGTTGATGACCAATTGCCACGTGTCGACGGTCATGAAGGCGAATGTCGGCGCCCAGAGGACCACGAGCAGAACGCACGCCAGGAAGAACCAGGCGCGCGAAACGATTTCGGCCGTGTTGGTGGCGAACCGGTCGAACATGGACACTTTGCCGGTGACGCCCGACGGCATCACGTCGGCGTCGGCATTGTCGGAGGCAGTCATGACGCGTCCTTTCCCGAGGTAGCCCTGATTACCCGCGACGAGTCCGCGCCAAACGGGACCGGATTCGCCAGAAACTCCACCAACACAGCGGAGAGTGTGTCGATGCCGGCGCGCGGCACCACCTCGTAGCCGTGGGTGCTCAGTGTGGGCAGGCACAGCAGCCCGGCTGCGGCCGCGTGCCCGTTCGACTTGGCGTGCGACGCATCGGATTCGAACGCACCCAGCACCGCCGGTTGCGGATCGGCGCCCAACGCGGTCGCCACGTCCACCAGCCGGTCGGCGACCGCCTTGTCGTAGACGCACTGCGCGTCGCTGTAACCGACGATGGGTCCGCGCGTGACGGTGGTGCCGTATTCGCCTTCGGTCGGGCCGACCTCCAGCGCCAGGGTCAGTTCACCGGGCAGGGCACGGCTGGCGTACGAGCCGCCGAGGCCACCGACCTCCTCACTGACCGTGCACACGAAATACACGTCCTGGGGCGGTCGTTCGGCCCGCTGCCGCAACTCGCGAGCCGCCGACAGCAGAACCACCAGCAGTGCTCTGTCGTCCATGAAATAGGAGCCGAGATAGTCGTCGATCTCGACGAGTTCCCGTTTGCTTCGGTGGACGCACACGCGGGTTCCGGGGCGGATGCCGGCCTCGGTCAGCTGTTCCGGCGTGCGGCCGGTGAACACGTACACGTCGGACCAGTTCAGAGCCCGGTCGCCACCGTCGGGTTTGGTCTGCCAGATCTGCGGGCTTTCCTGCGTGGTGTGTTCGGAACCCACTGTGAGAACACCGCATACGTGCTCGCGGTCGCCGAGCATCAGCACCGGCCCGAGGCCGAAGTTCGCCGGGTACATCGTGCCCAGCGGCGTCAATCGCACTCTGCCGTCGGGCTGCACCCGCTTCACGAGCATGGACAGTTCGTCCATGTGCGCCATCACGCGGATGGGCGGGTGCTCCTCATCACTCTGCGACGAGGACACCCGCCCCACCACGTTGCCCGCCCGGTCGATCCAGGCGCTGTCGACCAGGGGTGCCAGCTCCCGCAGGCAGATGTCGCGCACGGCGTCTTCCTGGCCACAGGGCCCGTACGCCAGTAACAGTTCCTGCAGCAGCTGGATCATCGGACTCAGCGGGCGCTCGAGATCACGTCCCGGACCCGGTCCAGCATGGCGGCGAACGGCCCGACGATGAGGTTCGCGGCCGGGGACTCCACGCCGGGATGCGGCCGGGTCGGCGCGACCGCTTCGGCGAGTTTGGCGATCTCGCCCATGCGCTCGAGCTCCTGCTGCGACAGCTCCGTTCCGAGCTTGGCGAACTCTTCCGCCTCCTCATGCTCGGCGTGCGCGATCACCGCGTCGCGGAGTTTCGTCAGCTTGGCGGTGAATTCCTTGCTGTCGACATCGAGCGACTCCAGTTCGGAGAGCAGCTTTTTCGCCTCGTGCTCCTCTTCCAGTCGGGCATCGACGACCTTCTCGCCGCCGGGCAGCTTCTGCTTCGCCCGCGGGTGGACGATCTCTTCCTCGGCGGTTTCGTGCACCGCGAGGAGCCTGCGCAGATCCCGGAACGACCTCGCTCTCTCGTCGCCGGCCAGCACCAGGGTCTCGGTGAACAGTGACTTGATCTGCTCGTGCTGATCAGTGAGGAGATCGATCACGTCTGACGGGGATTTGAGGGCATGAGAAGCCATATTTCCTCCTGTGAGAACGTCTGACGCGCTCGGGCTGTGAGCGCGTCCCCCACCGATTACCCGGTGCGCCGACGGTCAAACGGGCCAGTGCTGCAGCGAGGTGCACCCGGCCGCCCAGCTGGACAACATGTGATCGGCGAGCCGCCCCTCGACCGCGTCGAAGGCCCGAATGCCGAACACGACGTCCAGTTCCAGGCCCGGCTCGCGCGACAACAGGTCCGCCACGACGTCCTTGCGGACCACCTGTTCATGGACCGCGTCGGCCTCGACGTGCTCGCGGTAGAAGTCGACACACGGTCGCGGAGCACCAAGCCTCTTGAGGCCCTTGACAATTCGCTGCGACGCCGGCGACGAGGTCAGTTCGGTCGCGGCGAAGTGGCCGACCGCCGCGCCGCGCAGGTGGCGGTGCAGACCGAACATCGACATGAGGTTCACCGCAGCCAGCGTGCTGCCCGTTGCATTGCCGAGGTAGTGCAGGTAGTCGTTGCGCAACTCCGCGGCGTCGAGCAGATCGGCGAACAGCCGCTGGTGCATGGTCGCGTAGCCGCCACGACCGCCGTATTCGTCGTATTCCACTGCCACGAACGCGGCTTTCGCACGACCGGTCAACCGCGGAATGACCCACGACTGCGGATCGGCTTCCTTCAGGTGGTACAGCGAGCGGTGGACGAAGTACTCCTGCATCTGCGGCCACGTCGCCCGATCCTGGATATAGACGGACAGACTCGAGTCATCAACAGGGTCGGCGTCGCAGCGGGCGAGCTCGGCGTGCGCCGTACTGTCCGGGCTGATCTCGCCGACGAGCTCCCGCACCGCCGCCAGGAAGCGCTCCTCGATGCGATGGCGGACATCGAGGAGGGCGGGATTCCATTCCCACTTTTCATCGGTGTCGGCAAAACCCCGGTAATGCAGTTCGTAGCAGACATAGAGCGCCAGCTGCAGGTCGAGTCCGAAGGGGTCCGCGTTCCCGAGAGGTAGCTGTATCCGCGTCAGGTACTGCGTGGGCAACCGCTCACCGAGCAGTCCTATCACCACATCGGACACGGGACCACGGGGGTCCGGTAGCAAAGGCTGAACCAGTTCTTCTGTGCACATGAGACCTCCCCGATACCCGCAGGCGTGGGAAGCTAAACCCGCTTCGCGCCACGGCCCACGTGTAGACGCCGGCACTACGGGTATCCCCGAGACATCATGAATCAGTCTGAGACACCCCTGCTCGATGCGCTTGTCCGCTATCGCTCAATCGGCGAGTACGGCTTCACCCCTCCCGGCCATCGACAGGGGCGTGGTACCGATGCCCGCGTACTGGATGCCCTGGGCGCGCAGCCGTTCTGGAATGACGTGCTGGCCAGCGGCGGCTTGGACGATCACCGCAACTCGAATGGATATCTGCGGCACGCCGAGGACCTGATGGCGGCCGCCGTGGGCGCCGACATGGCGTGGTTCTCGACATGCGGCAGCTCGTTGTCGGTGAAGGCCGCCATGATGGCGGTGGCCGGCGGCGACGGCAGCCTGCTGGTGGGCCGCGACAGCCACAAATCGATCGTTGCGGGCCTGGTGTTCTCCGGGGTGCTCCCCCGCTGGATCAGCCCGCGCTGGGATGCCGAACGGCACCTGTCCCACCCGCCGTCGCCGCAGGACGTCGCCGACGGCTGGAAGCGGTACCCCGACGCCGCCGGCGCACTGATCGTCAGCCCGTCCCCGTACGGCACCTGTGCCGACCTCGCGGGCATCGCAGAGGTCTGTCACGCAGAGGGCAAACCGCTGATCGTCGACGAGGCCTGGGGTGCGCACCTGCCGTTCCACGAGGACCTGCCCACATGGGCAATGGATGCCGGCGCCGACATCTGTGTGGTCAGTGTGCACAAGATGGGTGCCGGATTCGAGCAGGGCTCGGTGTTTCACGTGCAGGGCGACCTGATCGACGACCGCAGGCTTGCCGCCTGCGCCGACCTGCTGACGACCACCAGTCCCAGCGTGCCCATGTACGCGGCGATGGACGGCTGGCGGCGACAGATGGTCGAGGACGGGCATCGACTGCTCGGTGCCGCGCTCCGGCTGTCCGACGAGCTACGCCGCGATCTCGAACACATCGACGGCCTGCATGTTCTCGAGGATGAACTGCTCGGCGTCGAGGCGTCCCATGACCTGGACCGGCTCCAGGTTCTGGTCGACGTATCGGCCACCGGCATGTCGGGTTACCAGGCCCAGCAGTGGTTGCGGAAACAACACCACATCGACGTCGGCCTGGCGGATCACCGCCGAATCCTGATCACGCTGTCGATGGCCGACGACCGCGAGACGATCCGGCCGCTGGTGGTGGCGCTGCGCCAGTTACCCACGGCCGCTGCGGATTTCGAACCACCGCCGCACGTCCAGCTGCCGGCGCCCGAAGACCTGCAGCTGGAGACGATCCAATCACCGAGGGACGCGTTCTTCGGCCCGGTGGAGACGGTGCCCGTCGAGATGGCGGCCGGACGCGTCTCGGCCGAACAGATCACGCCCTATCCGCCCGGTATACCGGCCGTCGTCCCCGGCGAACTGATCAACGCCGAGGTCCTGGACTACCTGCGGACCGGCATCGCCGCGGGCATGTACCTGCCGGACCCCGCCGATCCCGAGCTCAAATCGGTGCGGGTCACCGCACCGCGGGTGTAGAACCGCCCGGCACCGGGCATTAGAACGTCGAGGACTGATCCCCAGGAGGCATCCCATGAAAGACCCCGTCGACCATGCTCGCACCACCCGGCCGCATGCCGGCGAAACCTTCAAGGACGGCACGAACGCCCCGGGCCTGGTGGCGGTCGGCCTGGCGGTGGCGACCTTGGTCGTGAGCTTGTACTTCTTCGCCGACGGCCGAGCGGACACCGGTGGAGTGGCCCTGGCGATCGCGGCAGTGCTGGCCGTGGGGGGCGGCGCCTGGCTCTACGCGCGGCACCGCCGCATCCGGCGCCGTGAACTCGACTACCTCGAAACGCACCCCGGTGCGCCGCGGACGCCGCCGACGAGCTGACTCAGAAACCCGGGCTCCTCCCGTTGCCCAGGTAGCGCAGACCGGCGGCGGTCACCGTCCGCGAGTCGAGCACGTTCCGGGTGTCGATCACGACAGCGTCAGGTGCATGTTGCGCGATGCGCGGCCAGTCCAGGTCCCCGAACACCGGCCATTCCGTCAGTACGACGAGCGCGTCGGCCCCCTTGGCCGCGGTGTAGACATCGTCGACCGCGGTGACCCCGTTGTCGCGCAATACTTTCGGGTCGATCACCGCCAGCTGCGGATCGTATCCCCGGACCTCCGCGCCCTGCCGGGCCAGCGCTGCCGCGATGGTCAGCGCCGGCGAATCCCGGACGTCGGGGGTACCGGCCTTGAAGGTCAGGCCCAGCGCCGTGATGCGCGCCGATGCGACGGGTTCGGCCATGGCCGCCGACAACGCCCGCACTACCCGCGGGGCCTGCGCCGCGTTGGTGTCGCGCGAGGCGGCCACCTCGCGCAGCGCCACGCCGTGCAGCCGCGACGTATACAACAGCGCCGCACTGTCTTTGGGCAGGCAGGAACCGCCCCAGCCGGGTCCGGGCTGCAGGAACTGCCCACCGATGCGGGCATCGGCGCCCATGCAGCGGGTGACGTCGGCGATGTCCGCGCCGACCTCGGCGCACAGCGCAGCCAGCGAGTTGACGTACGAGAGCTTCACCGCCAGAAAGGCATTGCTGGCGTACTTGGCCAGCTCTGCGCTTTCCGGCGCCATCCGGAGCACCGAATCGGCAGTCGCCCCGTACAGGGCACCGACCCGGTCGGCGGCGGTGTCATCCATGGCGCCGATGAGGACCCGGTCCGGCTCGCGGGCATCGGCCACGGCATGGCTCTCACGCAGGAACTCCGGGTTGGATACCACGTGGATCCCCTTGTCGCGCACCGCGGTGGCGATGTCTCGGGTGGTACCGACCGGCACCGTGGATTTGACCGCGATCACGCTGCCCGGCGACAGGACCTGCCGCAGTTCGGTGACGGCCGACCACACCGCGCTCAGATCGGCGGCGCCGTCGGCACCGCTCGGTGTCGGCACGCACACGAACACCACGTCGCAATCCGACAATGCGCCGAAATCGGCACTGAAGCACAGGGTTCGGTCAGAAAGACCTGAGGTCAGGAGCTCGGCCAGGCCGGGTTCGTCGAGCGTGGCGATACCCTGGCGCAGCTGCGCCACCCGGGCGGTGTCGGTGTCGACGCACACAGTCCGATGTCCCCGCTCGGCCAGGCACACCGCAGTGGTGAGGCCGACGTAGCCCGCACCGACCGTGCCCGCCGTCATACGCGTTCCTTCAGTACGCCTTCTGTCGCCGCGATCACCCGTTCGACGGTGATGAGCAGCAATCCCCGATCTGGCCGGTCGGCGTGCGGGTCGCCCTGATCACCGGCCCACAACACGATGTGGGGGCCGGTGCCGGGCGGTCCCCACCGAGCCGGCGGCGTCGGGCCGAACAGCAGCACCGACGGCGTCCCCGTCGCCGTGGCGATGTGGCCGATGCCGGTGTCCCCACAGATGACCAATCGGCTGTCACTGATCAATGCCACCGTGCCCATGAGCCCGAGGCGGCCGGCCAGCACCGCGCTGTCGGGCAATCCGGCGCCCGCGGCGACCGCTCGGGCCAGGTCGAGTTCAGCGCTCGACCCGGTGATGACGACGCGCTCGCCGGCCCGGTGCAGCGCCGCGGCGACGGCTGCGAAGCGCTCGGCCGGCCATCGCCGGGCCGGCGCCGAGGCCCCGGGATGGATCACCACCGAGCCGGAGCGGTCCGGATATCCACGCGGTCGGCTGATGGCGAGATCGCCTGGGTCACAGGCGATGCCGGCCCATTCCAGCAACCCGCACCAGCGCGCCACGTCGTGCACGTCCTCACGCCACGGTGGTCCCGCGTATTGGGGAAAGGCATCATGCCGGTGAGTCAGCAGCGCTCCCGGGCGTATTGCGGCCAGATCAGCGATGCTCTCCGGGCCGCTGCCGTGCAGATTGACGGCCAGATCGGGCGGGCGGCGCCGCGGGTGCAGCCGCCCGAGCTCCGGTGTCGCGTCGACTTCGTCGACCGCACCGGACAGCAACGCCAGGCAGACATAGGGTTCGGGCGTGGCCAGCACGATCCGTGCATCCGGGTAGGCCCGGCGCAGTCCGCGCAGGGCCGGAAAGCTGGTCAGCAGGTCACCGAGACCGAGCGCACGCAACACCAGGATGTCGCGCGGTGCACCGATGGTGTCGGCCCACCTCACGGCCACGAGGGCTCCGTCGATTGGCACACGACCAACTCCCGAATCTCGCATCCGGCCGGCTGCGACAACGCGAATATCACGGTGTCGGCGACGTGTTCGGGGTCGTTCAGTTTGGCGTCGGGCGGCGGCTTGTACTGCTCGTCGCGGTCGTCGAAGAACGCGGTCCGCATACCGCCGGGGATCAGCGTCGTGACGCCGACCTCTCCGGCCAGCTCGGCGGCGAGCGCACGGCTGAAGCCGATGACGCCGAATTTCGACGCGCAGTACGCCGTGGCGTCGCTGACCGCCTTGAGGCCCAGCGTCGACGCGCAGGTGACGATGCGTCCATGTGCCGCTTTGAGATACGGCAATGCCGACCGCACCGCCGCCGCGGTTCCCAGCAGGTTGACGTGCACGACCCGCTCCCAGTCCTTGACCGGTACGTCCGCCAGCTTGCCGCACGAATCGATGCCGGCCGCGGTGAACAGTCCGTCCACCTGCCCGCCGCACTCGTCCGCCAGCAGGGCCACCGCGGCCTCGACCGCATCGGCGTCGGCAAGGTCCGCGCACTGGAACGGCACCGGCACCGACGGGATGTCGCGATCGATCACCATGGGCCGACCACCCTGCGCGGCAATCCTTTTCACGGTCGCGGCGCCGAGCCCCGAGGACCCGCCGGTGATGATGACGTTACCGATCATGGCTTGTTCCCTTCGTTCACGATCGCGCTGCGGCGATCAGATTGGATGACGAGTAACCGGCGACGGTCGGCAGCAGGACCACCTCACCGCCGTACCGGCGGACGACCTCGGCCTCGGGCAGTGGCGCGTCGGCGTAGTCGCCGCCTTTCACCCACACATCGGGGCGCAGCCGGGCCAGTGCCTGCGCGGGCGAGTCTTCGTCGAACACCAGCACCGCGTCGACGCAGGCCAATGCCGACAGCACGCGGGCGCGGTCGGCCGCTGCCATCACCGGCCGGCCCGCGCCTTTGAGGGCACGCACCGAACGGTCCGAGTTGATCAGGACCACGAGCGCGTCGCCCAACAGCCGGGCCTGGCGCAGCAACCGGACATGGCCGGTGTGCAGCAGGTCGAAGCAACCGCCCGCGGCCACCACCGTCGTCGCACGTGCCCGCAGCCGCTGCCGCACGGTTTCGATGTCACCGGTCAGCGCTTCGAACTCACCGCCGTCATCCGGCACATCGGTCACCGGCGTCGACACCGCGCCGGCGCCACCGGCCGCGACGAACTGCCCGGCCACACCGACCGCGGTGGTGACGGCCGAGCGCACGTCCTGCCCGTTACCCAGTTCAGTTGCCACCGACACCGCGAACCGGTCGCCGGCACCACAGGAATCACCTCCGGACACCCGGCCGACGAGCGATGGAATCTGCACGGTGCCAAGTGGTTCCGTATCGAGTACCGCACCTTGTGCGCCACACGTGACGCAGACCGCGGCGGCCTGCCAGTCCTTGCGCAGGGACGCCGCCGAGCGGCCGACCGCTTCGGCCTGGTTGGGCGTGACCAGTCGGCACCCGCGAACCGGGTCGCTTCCCCGGGGATGCGGATCCCACACGACCGGCACCCGCTGTGCCGCCGCCGACAACAGCGCCCGCAGCCCGGGATGCGCGGTGACGCCGCGCCCGTAATCGGCCACGCAGATCACCGCGGCATGCGCGATCGCATCCGCTGCCTCGGCGGGAACCTCGTCAGGAGCGGCGGTACCCGAACCCCGGTCGATCCGCAGCACGCACTGGCCGCGGGCCCGCACCCGGGTCTTGCATACGGTGCCGCCGAGCATCGGCAGCGGCACCACCCGGACACCCGCGCTGGACAACAGCCCGGTCAGCTGACGACCGTCGCGGTCGTCGGCGACAGCGGTCACCAACGTCACGTCGTCGGCCGACCGGGCGGCCAGCAGCGCCGCGAGACCGGCGCCACCGGGACGATGCCAGACCCGCTCGGTGTCGATCACGGGCACCGGGGCGTCCGGACTCAGCCGCTCGGCCGCCCCGTCGATATCGACGTCCAGCAGTGAATCGCCGACGATCACAATCGAATCAGCCACGCGGCACCACCTGGAGCCGCTCGTCGACCTCGATGCACAGCGCGTGAACCAGGAACAGATGCAGTTCCTGGACGGTGGCCGTCGAGGGCGCCTCCACGCAGATGGCGTCTTCGCAGATGGCGGCCAACGGATTCGGCGCCGGGCCGGTCAGGGCCCAGGTGGTCATCCCGATCTCGTGGGCTGCCTTCACCGCCGCCAGGACGTTGGGACTCGAACCGCTGGTGGACAAGGCGACCAGCACATCTCCCGGTCGGCCGTGCGCACGTACCCCGCGGGCGAACATCTCCTCGACCCCGTAGTCGTTGACGATCGCGGTGAGTGCGGACGTATCCGCGTGTAAGGCGATGGCCGACAACGGGTTCCGCTCGTCACGGAAGCGGCCCACCAACTCGGCGGTGAGATGCTGGGCCTCGGCCGCGCTACCACCGTTGCCGCAGGCGAGCAGCCGCCCTCCGCCGTCGAGCAGGTCCGCGAGTCGGCAGCCCCATCGGCTCAACCGTGGCGCCTCGATGCCGATCCGGTCAACGGCCTGCGCCAACGCCGAGATGTGCGCTGTGATCATGGCATTCTCCCAACTGAGTGACTGCCGCCAGCACCTCCGCGTCGGAGATGCCGTCCAGGCAGGGATGGCCGCGCACCGGGCACGTGCGGGCCCGGGTGCCCCGGCACGGTGCGGACTGATCACCGAGCCGAATGACGTTGCGCGTGTATGGACTCCATTGACTGGCGGGGACCACGGGGGCGAACAGCGACACCACTGGCGCACCGACCGCCGCGGCCAGGTGCGCGGGTCCGGTATTGGGTACGACGACCGCGTTGGCGTGCCGGAACACCGCGGACAATTCGCCGAGAGTGGTCCGGCCGCCCAAATCCAGTGCCGCCGTTCCCGCGACCTGCGCGGTGAGCCGACGTTCGCCCGGACTCCCGGTGACCAGTACGCGATGCCCCGCGCCCACCAGGGCCCGCACCATCGCCGCGCTGCGCGCCGCGCTGGGCCGGCGGGCCGGAACCGCCGCACCCGGGTGGAACACCACGTATCCCCCGCCACCGAGTTCACCCTCCAGCTGCTCCGGCAGCTCCCGGTGTCGCACCCGCAGCGCGCCGTCGTCGCTGTCGGGTAGCTGACAGCCACCGGCACATACCAGCGAAAGGGCCCGCAACGGCTCGGGAACGTCGGGCGTCACATGGTGACGGAGATCGAGCAGGGTCCCGGGATAGTCGTCGCAGATGGCGCCGATCCAGGGCACCTCCGCCATCCGGCACAGCAGTGCCAGCGGCAGCGGCGACTGGTGGAACGAGGTGGAGATGTACACCCGCTGCGGCGCGATGGCCCGCAGCGCCGCGATCAGCCGGAAGGCGTGCTCGCTCGTGAGATCCGGTGAGTCGAAGTCGACCCACGGTGCCTGCCACTCGACGATGTCGTCAACTCCGGGGAGCAGCTCGGCGGCGGCGCGGCCGCGGGGACCCACCAGCATGGTCACATTGCTGTGGGCGGCGACGGCGCGGACGGCCGGCCCGGTGATCAACACATCGCCCGCGCTGTCCAGCCTGGCGAACACCGTCGTGCTCATCGGCACTCCCGCAGTACGAGATTGACCGCGTCGGTGAGCGTCGACGCCACTCGCGCTCGGCGGCAAGCAGATTCGATCTCCTGCGGCAACGTGCGGGCCGTGGGGACCAAGATGGCCTCGGCGTCCGCGGCCAGCGCTGCGTCGACATCGCTGCCGGTGTCCCCGATCAGGACGCAGCGCGACGCGGGTACACCGAGCGCTTCGGCGGCTGCGTGCACCATGCCGGGCGACGGTTTGCGGCAGAAGCAGCCGTCGTCGGAGGCGTGCGGGCACACCTGCCAGGAATCGAACGGCCCCAACAGCGAATTGACCATCGCGTTGACGCTCTCCAGCTGATCCGGACTGATCAGTCCGCTGGCGACACCGGACTGATTGGTCACGACGCCGAGCAGCAGTCCCTGTTCGCGCAGCCGATTCAGCGCCATCGCGGCGCCGGGCACCGGCACCACCCCGGCCGGGTCGTTGAGGTAAGGGCCGTCCTCGATGATGGTGTCGTCGCGGTCGAACAGCACTGCCAGCGGCGGCTCCTTGCGGGCACGGCAGAACATCCACGTGCCGCGGAGCCGGTGGCGCACCGCCACCGGCGGAATGACGACGCTGGTGATCAGCAGGCGGGCCGCCCAGAACAGCCCGCGCGGCCCGGAAAGGTAACGGCGCAGCCAGAATTCGGTGGTCAGCGCGGCCCAGACCGCAGCACCCACCCGCACCGGCTGGCGGCGCCGGGCCAGGACGCCCAGCACGGTGGTCAGGGCAGCCGCCGTGGTGACGGTGTGCGCTGCGATACGGCCACGGCCCTCCCCGATCGCGGTTCTCCAGCCGCGACCATGTTTGCGGCGCATCAACGCGTCGTCGGTGTTGCCGACCTGTGCGCGGACCGCACTCAGCATGGTCGACTGAGCCACCGGGTGGATGGATCGTCTTGTGCCCCAGTCGATCCTGCCGCCGGCCCGGGTGATGCGCAGCGCCAGGTCGGAGTCTTCGCGGTAGGCCCGCGGAAACCGCTCGTCGAATCCGCCGACCTGGACCAGAGCCGAGCGGCGATAGGCCAGGTCCGCGGTGATCCACTGGGCGCCCGCCAATCTCTCGGTGCGGCGCTCGTCGTCGGTGAGCCGGCGCTGCGTCGGCACCGGAACCGCGATCCGCCCCTGAGAGCCGACGGCACCATCGGCGTCGGCGGCCGCCAGGTCACCCTTCAACGCGGCCAGCCACCCGTCGGCGGGCACCACATCGTCATCGAGAAAACAGATCCACCGCGCCGTCGCACTGCGCCAACCGACGTTGCGCGCGGCCGCTGGACCGCGTCCGCCGCTGCGCAGCACCGTGAGCGGCACCCTCGACACCGGCAGCAGCAGTGCCGGCACGGAACTGGGGCGATCGTCGACGATGATCACCTCCGCCGGGCTGATGCCTGGCGAATCATCCAGTGCGGCAATGAGGTCATGCAGGGATGCTCGGCCAATGGTCGGGATCACGATGGCGGCGTCCAGGTGTGGGTTCATCGCAGCCCCTGTGCGCGGCGCACCACGTAGGGACCGATGACGAGCATGTCGATCGGTGCGCTGCCGAAGCATTCGAGGGCGTCGCGTGGACTGTCGACCATGGGCCGGCCGGCGGTGTTGAAGCTGGTGTTCACCACCACCGGGACTCCGGACAGCTCGGCGAATTGCGCGATGGTCGCGTGCAGCAACGGCTGCGCGGTGGCGTCGACGGTCTGGATTCGCGCGGTACCGTCCACGTGGGTGACGGCGGGGATGCGCGGGCGCCAGTCCGGCGCGACGTCGTGCACGAACAGCATGTAGGGGCTCGGTATCGGGCCACCGCTGAAGATCTCGTCGGCCCGCTCGGCGAGCACCATGGGCGCGACGGGCCGGAACTGCTCGCGGCCCTTCACATCGTTCAGGCGCTCCAGGTTCTCCGAGCGTCGCGGATCGGCGAGCAGGGACCGGCAGCCGAGGGCCCGCGGGCCGTACTCCGACCGTCCCTGGAACCAGCCGATGAGATTGTTGTCGGCAAGCGCTCGGGCGACGGTGCCGGCCAGATCGGCCGGGCGCTCGAACGGAACCGCTGCGGTGGTGAGGGTTTCGGCGATCTGCTCGTCGGACCAGTCCCGGCCGAGGGCCGCCGACGCCATCGGGACGATCGGTTCGCCGGCTTCGGCGGCCAGCGCCAGCGCCGCACCGAGGGCCGTCCCGGCATCACCGGCGGCGGGCTGCACCCACACGCGACGGAACCCGCCGCGGCGGTGGATCTCGGTGTTGGCGACACAATTGAGTGCGACACCGCCGGCCAGGCAGAGGTTCTCGTGATCGGTCGCGTCGCGCAGCCAGTGCACCAGTTCGAGCAGCACGTCTTCGACGACCCGCTGCACGCTGCACGCGAGATCGACCCTGTCGTCCCAATCGGTGCCGAACGACGCCCAGTCGACCGGCCAGGTGCAGAAGCCGCCATCGCCGGTGGCGTATACGGATTCCCGCAGCTGATCGGCGAATCGCGGTTTGCCGTAGGACGACATCGCCATCACCTTGTACTCGTCGGACGACCGCTTGAACCCGAGGTGTTCGGTGAGCTCCTCGTACAGCAGTCCCAATGAATGCGGAAGGTCCTGGGCGGCAAGGATGTCGAGCTTGTGGTCGGTGCAGCTGCCCGCGAGCATCGACGTGCTTTCGCCGCGACCGTCGACGACCAGGACAGCACAATCCGGGTCGGGCGCCGCCAGGGCGCTGGACGCCGCGTGCGCGACATGGTGCCGCACAAACCGCACCTTGGCCGGATCCAGCCTGGGCAGTGCGGTTTTGAGGAAATGTGGGGCACGTTCGGCATACAGCGTGCGGAGGTATTCCCAGTCCCGGTCGAGGCCGCCGCGGTCGGCAGGGATGTCGCGCATCAACCGGGGGTCGTACGAGTATCCGACCGCGTCCAGGTCGGACGGCGCCAGCCCCGCGCGCTCCAGGCACCATCGGGCCGCCTGTACCGGGACCTCCCACGTCGCGAAGGGCACCGCGGACTTGCCGTGCTTGCGACGGCTGAACCGTTCTTCCTCCGCCGCGGCGATGATCTGGCCGTCCACCACGACGGCAGCGGCCGGATCGTGGAAGACCGCATTGATTCCGAGTATTCGCACTGCTAAACCCCCTGCCCGGCAAACCATTTGATGGTCTCCGACAACCCGTCGCGATAGCTGACCCGAGGCCTCCAGCCCAGCAGCGCCATCGCGGTGCTGATGTCCGGACAGCGCCGGTGCGGGTCGTCGGCGTCGGCCGGTTCGAACTCGATGGGCGAGGAACTGCCGGCGAGCTCCCGGATCAGCTCGGCGATCTGCAGGACCGTGAGCTCGTCGGGGTTGCCGATGTTCACCGGTCCGGCACAATCGGATTCGCCGAGCGCGACCAGCGCGTCGACCGTGTCGTCCACATGGCACAGCGACCGCGTCTGCTGACCCGTGCCGTGCACCGTCAAGGGTGTACCCGCCAAGGCTTGCCGGCAAAACGTCGGGACGACACGTCCGTCGTCACCGCGCATGCCGGGTCCATAGGTGTTGAAGATGCGCGCCACACCCACGTCCGCCGAGTACGTCCGCCGATGTGTGAACACCAGCGCCTCCGCGAACCGCTTCGCCTCGTCATACATGCTGCGAGGGCCGATGGGATTGACGTTGCCCCAATAGGATTCGCGTTGTGGATGCTCGAGCGGGTCACCGTAGACCTCGCTCGTCGAGGCCAGCACCAGCCGCGCGCCGGTTTGGGCTGCCAGGCCCAGCGCGTTGGACGTCCCGGCCGAACCGACACGTAGCGTCTGCTCGGGCATCCGTTGGTAGTCGATGGGTGACGCCGGGGACGCAAGGTGGAACACCACGTCCAGTGGCCCGCCCGCGACGCTCGGATCCAGCTTGTCGGCGATGTCGAGCTGGACGAACCGGTAGCCCGGATACTGTGCGGCCAGGCCGATTCCGGCATCACCTGCGGTGCTGAGGTCGTCCACGCACGTCACCTCGTAGCCGTCGCTGAGCAGTCGCCGGCAGAGATGCGTGCCGAGGAAGCCGGCGCCTCCGGTCACGAGTGCGCGTCGTCGATCAGCCATGAGCGTTTGCCGTTCTGCTGGGCGGGTAGTGGGAGCCGTTGTGAACCAGGGCACCGAAGAAAAATTCACGTTCGTGATCGCGACACGTGATCGCGAGAGCGAACTGGCTGCCGTCGTCGAGCGACTGCTGCAGACGACGGGCTGTCCGATCATCGTGGTCGACAACCATTCTCGTGACGGTTCGGTTGCCCGCATGCGTCAGCTCGAGCAGACCACCGACCGGCTCCGTGTGCTTCCGCTCGGCTCGAACCTCGGTGCCGTGGCCCGAAATATCGGCGTCGCCGCCTGCCGAACTCCGTATGTCGCGTTCTGCGATGATGATTCGTGGTGGGCCGCTGACGCGATACCGCGGGCCACCGAAATCTTCGATACGCAACCGAACATCGGCCTGATCGCAGCCCGGACCGTGGTCTGGCCCGGTGATCGCGAGGACCCGGTGTCGAGCATGCTGGCCGCCAGCCCGCTGCCGCGCCGTTCCGGTCTGCCCGGGCCGCCGGTGCTCGGATTTCTGTCGTGTTCGGCGATGGTGCGCAAATGCGCCTTCCAAGAAGCGGGTGGCTTCAGCCCGATCCTGCACTTCCGAGGTGAAGAACAGCTGCTGGCAATGGATTTGGCGACGCTGGGCTGGGAGTTGTGCTACTGCGCCGAGCTGACCGCGATACACCGCCCGTCCGCGGTCCGGCCGCCGACAGCCGCGCAGGATGCCCGGGCGCTGCGTAACGCCACACTGACCACCTGGTTGCGCCGCCCGGCCAAGCAGTGTGCCGAGGCCACGGCCGCGCTGCTGCGGGCAGCCATGAACGACCGGGAGCACGCGCGGGCCGCCCTGGAAGCGCTGTTGCGGGTGCCGGCCGTGCTGAGCGGGCGCCGGCTGCTGCCCGCGGAGGTCGAGGCGGCCGTCCGTCTGCTGGAGGCCCGTCATCCCGACAACGCCCGCGGCCGAGAGGGACGAGCATCGAACCAGAAGCCCGACGCCGCCAACCGGTCATAGATTCTCAGCGTCTCCGCCGCCACGCGGTCCCAGGAGTACCGGGCCTGCGCGCGATGACAGCCGGCCTCCCCCATGGCCCGGCGGCGCGAGTCGTCCGCCAGGAGTTCGTTGAGCACATCGGCGAGCAGATCAGGACGCCGCGGCGGCACCAGGCGGCCGGTGACACCATCCACGACGGTGTCGAGCATGCCACCGACCGCGGACGCCACCACCGGCACGCCACAGGCCATCGCCTCCAGCGGGACGATCCCGAACGGCTCGTACCACGGGGTGCACGCGACAACATCCGCCGAACGCAGCACCGCGGGCATATCGGCACGCTCGACCGACCCGTACAGCCGCACCCGCTTCGCGACGCCGAGCTCGCGGGCCAGCGCCAGTAGCCGCTGTGCCTCGCTGTCGGCACGCAACGCCGCCTTGTCGGGACCACCGACGATGACGAGTTCGGCATCGGGTATCCACTGCAGCGCACGGATCATGACGTCGAATCCCTTGCGCTGCACGAATCGACCGACGCTGACGATGCGTGGGCGCGCCTTACGGGCGGCGGCCCGCCCGTCGGGCCGGAACAACTTGAGGTCGACGCCGCACGGCACAACCGAGATCCGGGACCGCTCGCGACCCAGACGCATCAGCTCGAAAACTTCATCGGTGCACGTCGCCGCCACCCAGGTGGCTTCCCTGGCCACCAGCTTCTCCAGCGTGAGCCGCTCCCGCGGACTGGTGTCCTGGTCCTTCTGGTACCTCCGCTTGACCACACCCAGCGCGTGGAACGTCTGCAGGGCAGGAAGATTCAGTTTCTTCGCCGCCAACTGCGTGGCAACGCCGGACATCCAGAAGTGGGCGTGCGTGACGTCGGGACGGGTCTGCGCCCACTCATCGTGGAGAAACCCGCCGAACTGCCCCATGTACGGCAACAGGTCGTCCTTGGGAACCGGGCGCGGCGGGCCGGCGGGCACATGCACCACCGTGTACCCCTCCGGCGCGATGACGCGCTCCGGGACGTCGGGATCGTCCCGACGGGTGTACACGTCCACCCGGTGCCCATGTCGACTGAGCGCCGCCGACAACGCCGCCACGTGGACGTTCTGTCCGCCCGCGTCGGCCCCGCCAAGTGCCGCAAGCGGATTCGCGTGCTCCGAGACCATGGCAATTCTCATCGTTCCCTCTTCCGGTCAGTGGCAGACGTCATCGATCACGCGGTTCCAGTCCGACAGGAACCGGTTCAGCGAGAAGTGTTCGGCAGCGAACTCGCGGGCGGCCTTGCCCGCCAGCGCTGCCGCGGCGGGATCGTTCACGAAGTCCTGCAGGCCTCGCGACAGGACCTTCACATCGGCGCCGACGACGCCCGCCCGGGACGGCACCACGAGCGGTGCCATCGTCGAGGCGACCGCCACGATCGGCATGCCGAGGTACATTGCCTCGACCAACGACAGTCCCAGCGATGTCCACCGCGCGGTATGCAGATACACGCGGCGGCGCGCGACTCGCCGCCACAGCTCGGGAGCGGGGACATCGCCTTTGCCCCGCAACCGATCTCGCGGGTCGGCCTGCCGGCGGTTGAGTTCCTTGGTGTCGATCCCCCACACCTCGATCGGAACAGCTCGCGACAACTCGCCGAGCAGGTCGGCGCCCACCGTGCGCCATCTGCGTAGCGGCTCGTTGATCATGGCCGCGGCCCCGGCGATGTCACCGGTGTAGAGCGGGCCGGGATCGGCGATGCCGTGATCGATGACCTTGGTCGGTGCAATTCCGTTGTCCCACATCAGCCTGTTGAATTCGGTGACATGGATCAGCGGGATGTCCCGCCGGTCGGCGAGCGGATGCACACTGTCCACCGCGTTCGGGCGCGGCGCGTTGTGCTCGACGTAGACGGCCGGCACGTCGACTCCGGGACGCCGCCGCAGCCACCGTTGTGCTTCGTCCAGTTCCCCGGGCCGCTGCAACACCACCAGGTCGACATCGGCAGCAGCCAGTTCCGAGAGCGGAATCTCTTGTGCTCGTGGCCAACTCCGGCCACACAAGCCACGCGCGTCACGATCGGGTGCCGCCGCCCCAACAGGCACGAGGTAGCGGTGCGGGCCGGCCACGAACGACTCCATCCAGGCGCCGTGCACATGCCACACCAGCACCGATCGCTCGCGGTCTGCTGTCATGCGGGCCGAGGTACCCGAGGGTTCGGCACTTAAACACCCGAAGTGTTTTCCGGCGCGTGGGACGGGTATCCGCTCTGACATGACACCAGAACAGTTCCCGGACGCAGTCCCCGACGCAGACGCCGTCGAGCAGTCGCGTGACGTCCAAGAACCGGTCCTCGACGACGAGGCCGCGGTCACCGGCCGCGACAACCCGCCGCCGGAGGCCGCCGCACACGATTGGTTGGAGCAGACCGCGGACGTCGAAATTGATGCCGACGAGGACGATTTCGGACGCGATGCCTGAGATGAACACACCGATCCCCTATCCCGGGCACACCGCCGACATGGCAGAACAGCCGCATGACGAGATGCGCCAGTACGTCGGCCGCGGGCTCCTGAAAGGGCGCCGGGCCCTCATCACCGGCGGCGACTCCGGTATCGGGCGCGCGGTGGCGGCGGCGTTCGCCAAGGAGGGTGCGGACATCGCCATCGCCTACCTCGAGGAGCACGACGACGCGGCGCACACCGCGAGCATCGTGGGCGCGGCCGGACGGACGTGCGCCCTGTTCCCCGGTGATCTCGGCGAGCCCGCCCATTGCCGAGAGGTGGTGGCGCGCACCCTCGCCGAGCTCGGCGGGCTGGACATCGTCGTCAACAATGCCGCATATCAGGCACCCACGGACGATCTCACCGACATCACCGATGAGCAGTGGCGGCGGACGTTCGCCGTGAACATCGACAGTTACTTCCAGGTGACCAAGTCCGCCCTGGCGCATCTCCCGGACGGCGCCGCGATCATCAACACCGCGTCGGTGAACGGGCTACGCGGCAATGCGTCGCTGATCGACTACTCGGCCACCAAGGGAGCCGTCATCGCGTTCACCTACGCGCTGGCCCAGTCTTTGGCGAAACGCCGCATCCGCGTGAACTGTGTTGCCCCCGGGCCGGTCTGGACGCCGCTCATCCCGGCCACCATGCCGCAGGAGAAGGTCGAGTCCTTCGGTGCCCACGCACCGTTGGGGCGGCCGGCCCAGCCGGACGAGATCGCGCCGTCGTACGTCTTCTTCGCCGCCGACCAACTGTCGTCGTACTACAGCGGTGAAGTGCTCGCGCCCCTCGGCGGCGAGACGATGCCGGGATGATGTTTGGGCCGGTCCCGCACGGGAAATCCCTGCCCCATGATCATTCGTAGGATCGCCCGTCCACTTCTGGCCACCGCGTTCATCGGACAGGGCGTCGAAACCCTGTTGAACACCGACTCCGGCGCCCAGGCCGTACAGCCGGCGCTCGACGGACTGAAGGACATGCCGGAACCCGTCGCACGCAATGTGCCCTCCAACGCCGTCGCCGTGGCGCAGGCGACCGCGGCCGCTCAGGTCGCCGGCGGGCTGTTGCTGGCCACCGGACGCATTCCGCGCGTGGCCTCGGCAGTTCTCGCGGCAACGGTGATTCCCGCAAACCTCGGTAACCACATGTTCTGGGCCGAGGACGATCCCGAGGCGAAAGCCGCCAAACGCCGGGGCTTCCTGGCCGACCTGAGCCTGCTCGGCGGTCTGATCCTCGCCTCCGCGGATACCGCCGGAAAGCCGTCGCTGGGTTGGCGGGGTCGGCGCGCCGCGAAACGGGCGGCCGAGGCCCTCTCGTCGACGGTGCCGTCCAGGACGGAAGTTGCGCTCGCGCGCATGCCGGAAGTGGGCGAAAAGCTGGGCCACGGAGTCCAAACCGGCTTCGAGCACGGCCGTGAGCTCGCCGGCGTCGCGCTCGAGAAGCTGGAAGGCGGGCTCGAGAAGGCTGCCCCGTATGCGGAATCTGCCTACCGGAAAGCCAGCGCCCGCGCCTCGGAGTTGGCCGACAGCGTGGGAGACGGCTTGGAAAAGGCCGCCCCCTACGCGGAATCCGCGTACCGGAAAGCCAGTGCGCGTGCGTCTGAATTGGCCGACACCGCAGTCACTACCGCAAAGAAGGCGAAAGCCCGGGCCTGAGGCCCGGGCTTTCGCCCCTCTTGTCACGTCAATACCAGTACCGGCGTCCGGCGACGGCATGACCGGCTGCCCCGAGGAGCCAGAAGATCGCGCCCACCACGACGAGCACGATGCCCAGGACCCACAGCAGATACACGTTGAAGACGAAGCCCAGGATGAGCAGGACTACTCCCAAAGCAATCATGATGATCGATTCCTTTTCTCAGATGCGGTTCACCGCATGGCACTCGGTTGCGGCAGTCGGCAATCGACCACCTTCGGATTGACCCCGGCGTAGTTCAACGGCCCGGCGACCACGGTCAGCGCGATACGCCCTGCCGAGCCGCAGCTCGTGTCGCCGCCACGGAAATAGTCGCGTTGCCAGGCCGCCAGCACCCCGATCAACAGCCAGACCACCACGATGACGCCCACGCTTCCTCGCAACATGGCTCCTCCTAGACAGACCTCTCTGGTCTCACGGAAAGAAGTACCCGTGGGCGCGTGATGGCAAACTAACGCGCAAGAAAAAGAACCCGCGACCGGTGCTTACCGGTCCAGCCGAAGCCGTACCGCCAGCTCGAGAAAAGCCATGGCGAAGTCGTTTCCCGCCACGAGCTCCCGAATCCGTGGCCAGTCGAGTTGCTCACGGACCGCGCGCACCGCCGGCAGCAGCGGAGCGAAGTCACAGTGATGTTCGTTGAGCGTCAGCAGCTTCTGGGTGATCACCGCATCGGGCGTCAGGACCGGCATCGAGATGGCCAGTACCTCGCGATCCACGGCCCCGGCGAGCAGAGCGGAGTCCACAGGCACGCCGTTGAGTCGGTGCAGGACATCGACGAGAACGCCATCGAAGTACGCTTTGAACAGCCAGTCCTCGGGTGTTCGCTCGATGTCGAATCCGTTCTGGCCCAGGATCTTCACCGCCGCCTCGGTGTCCGGCTCGGGCACGACGAAGTCGACATCGTGGTCGGGTTCCGGCGCGCCGTGGACCCACAGCGCGTAGCTGCCGGCAAGGGCGAAACTCTGGCCGTTCGCCTTGAAGGCACTTGCGGCGGCGCGCAGTGCATTTCGGAGTTGGGTGCGCTCAGGACACATGACGGACCGTGCGATCAAAGCCGGCGTTCGGGGGTATCCGGTCATCATGACTTCGATGCGCCTCGCGACCTTCAACATCCTGCACGGCCGCACCGTCGGTGACGGAGTCCATCTCGACCGGCTTCGTCGCAGCATCAGCATCCTCGACCCGGACATCCTGGCGCTGCAGGAGGTGGATTTCGACCAAACACGTTCCGGCCGGGCGGATCTGACCGCCATCGCAGCTGAGGTCATGAATGCCGTCTCCCACCGGTTCGTCGCCGCCATCACGGGAACGCCGGGCGCCACCTGGATCGCCGCCACCGGTGAGGAACAACCCGAATCGGCGGCGTACGGCATCTCTCTGCTCTCGCGGTATCCGGCGACCAGCTGGCAGGTGCTGCGGCTGCCCCGGATACCGACCCGCTTTCCGATGTACCTTCCGGTGCCCGGCAGGGTCATGATCGTGCACGAGGAGCCCCGCGCCGCCGTGCTCGCCCGGCTCGAGACGCCGTTGGGCGCCATGACGATCGCCGGGACCCACTTGTCGTTCGTACCCGGCTGGAATCGGCATCAACTGCGGCAGCTGGCCCGCACAGTCCGCGCGCTGCCCGGACCACACATCATCGCCGGCGACCTGAACATGGCGGCGGAACCAGCCGAGCGCTGGTCGGGCATGCGTTCGCTGGCCTGTGCCAACACGTTTCCGGCTGAGGCACCGGCCCAGCAGCTCGACCACCTTCTCACCGACGACCGGCAGCTGGCCGTGCTCCGACATGCCACCCCGGAGGTGGAACTCTCGGATCACCGCCCGCTGGCTGTCACCGTGACCCGGCATTGACGGGTGTTACCCGTTTCCGCCCGCATCAAAACCGCCCAGGTCATGCGGCGTTACCGAATTGACGCGTTTGCCCATGCCGCATCCCGGTTATATCGGAGAGGTTGGATCCAGAGAGGAAGCCCGAATGCTGAGCTCCGAAATCTCGCCTGAGTGCGCAAACGTCTATCTGCCGCAACACGATTCGCGATTGTTGATCGAAACCATGCACCGCTGCTGCCACCCGGCGGGCATGCGCGTCGCGGACCTGTGTACCGGCAGCGGGGTGGCAGCGATTGCTGCCTCCGGCGCCGGAGCGGACAGCGTCGTTGCCCTCGATACGTCGCAAGCCGCCATCGCGGCAGCCCGCGCCAACGCACGGCTCGCCGGTTGCCGCATCGATGCGCGGCTCGGTTCCTGGTCGGCGGCACTGGGGCTCGAGCCATTCGACCTGGTGCTGTGCAACCCGCCATATGTGCCCGAGCCTGCGAGCGAACCGGTGATCGTCGGCGCCGGTGGTCCGCCCACGTCTTTCAATGCCGGCCCCGACGGCCGGCTCATCCTCGATCCGCTCTGCGCCGCGGCGCCCGCGCTGCTCAGGCGCGGCGGCGCAGCGCTCATCGTCCACTCCGAGTTCGCCGATGTCGCGAGCAGCGTCGCCGCCTTGCGAGGCGGCGGCCTTCAGGTTGACGTGGTGGCGCGCCGGACCATCCCATTCGGGCCGGTGATGACCGCTCGCGCACGGTGGTTGGAGGACTGCGGTCGACTGACACCCGGGCGGCGTACCGAGGAACTGGTTGTGATCAAGGCGGTGAAGCCATGAGTCCCGCGCGCAGAACCGTGCGCATCGTGCCCCGCGGCCCGATGCTGATCCAGGGGCCGGTCCAGGTCGAACTCGAAGACGGGACCCGCGTCTGCTCTGACAGATTCATGGTCGCGATCTGTTGCTGTCAACGCAGCAAGACCTATCCGTGGTGCGACACCAGCCATCGGCGGCAGAACCGGTCTGCCGCCGATGGCCGAAAGGCCGGCGTCGATCAGGCGCAACCCACTTGAGCGCGCAGATCGCGCAGGGTGCGGTCCAGTATCCGTGACACATGCATCTGGGAAACGCCGATCGAGTCGGCGATCTGCCGCTGCGTCATGGCACCGAAGTACCGGAGATACAGCACTTTCTGCTCGCGTCGAGGCAGCGCCGCCAGCAGGGACCGTACCGATTCACGATCCGTCACTCGGTCGAATCCGGCATCCATCTCACCAAGGGAGTCACCGAGCGCCTGCGCCCGCGAGTCGTCGTCGACGACGTTGACGTCCAGCGACTGGGGTTGATACGCCTTGGCTGCCACGATGCTCTCGACCACCTGGTCACGGTCGATCTCCAGCTCCTCGGCGAGCTCCTCGATGCTCGGCGCTCGCCTCAGGTCGTTGGTCAAATACGCAGTGGCACAGGCAATATCGTGCTGCCGATCGCGAATTCTCCTGGGTACGTGAACTTTCCAGGGCTAAGTCCCCTGGGGTGGTGGGAATTCGGGGACGGGGCTGAGGTGGGCGGAGATGTTCAGGCCGTGTCGGTGCCG